>JAQWRC010000036.1 GCA_029243925.1 Phycisphaerales bacterium | reverse complement strand
AGATGATCTTTCGTGGTGCCGGCGATCTTGAAGTGCGGGCGTTGAGTGACGCCATGGATCGCTGTGGTCTTCAGCGGCATACGAGCGTTGGCGTTCACCATCTTGCACTTTCAGGGGTGTGCACGGCCCACGACCTTCTGGAGGCAATTGATCTGCTTGCAACGATCATTCGCTGCCCCATTCTGCCCGAGGAGGCGATTGATCCTGTTCGGAGCCTCTGCCTTCAGGAGTTGGATTCGCTTCAAGATGACCCAAGAACTGAAGTCATGCTTCATTTACGAGATCGCCATCAGGCCTCACCGTTCAATCGTTCAGGTCATGGGGAGCGGGAGGCGTTGGAACGGATCGATCTCGCCATGGTGCAGGAAGCATGTCGGAGTGGACTTGTTCCAGAAGGATCAATCCTCTCTCTTGCCGGAAGCATCGATGTCGATCAGGTCATCAAGCGATTTGAAACCAGGCTTGGAGATTGGAATGGTTCACGAGAAGAACCAGCCGTGCTCGCGCCGCCTGCTGCAGGCGTGCAGCATGAGTCCCGTGAATCAAATCAGTCGCACATTGCGCTTGCTTGGTCGGCCCCGAGTGCATCGCACGAAGATGCTCGACTGGAGCGTGTCGCGACCCGAGTGCTCAGTGGCTCATCAAGCGGACGCTTGTTCACCGAGGTTCGCCAGAAGCGATCACTGTGCTACTCGGTTGGAGCGTCCTACCGAGCTGGACGTGATGACGGCACCATCAGTCTGTATGCAGGAACGACACCTGAACGTGCTCAGGAAACACTGGATGTCTGTCTCGCCGAGTGTGCTCGCATGGCAGATGGTGTGACTGAATCCGAGTTGCAGCGTGCTTTGCTCGGGCTGGAGAGCAATGTTGTTCTTGGTGGAGAGTCGACTTCAGCACGATCAGCGGCCATGGCCATGGACTGGTTTGCCCTTGGCCGTACACGCACGTTGTCCGAGATCATCGAGGAAGTCAGAGGTATTACATTGGATCAGATCAATGGCTATCTTTCGCGTCGCGTCCTCGGCACTCCAACTGTCGTGACCATGGGACCGGCACCATTGGACTGCTGAGCCCGCCCGCTCGCGAGGCGTTATTATGCCACCTGCATGGCTCACGAAAGCACCGGTTACGACTCAGAGTCGAGGGTTCGAGTAACTCAGCAGACGCCGTTGCGCGATCGTACATGGAGCCAGAGTGTCGAAGGCACCGTTGTCCGCTGTCGCCAGGCCAAGACAGGATCCTGGTTTGCCCATGCCAAGGACGATCAACTTTGGCTTGATCGGATGGAGTTGCGATTGCCGGATGGTGAAATCGTCATCTTGAACCTGGATCAGTATTCAGTCGTCGAGCGGCTCTGATTTCGAGCCCGCCGTGGTAATGCGTATGGGCTTTCTATCAGACAGGACGCTTCCATCGGGCATGGTCAATCGTGCCCTGAGCATTGGTTCAAGTGGAATGTCATTACTTTGCAGCAGTTCCAGATGGGCAAGGTATGTTCTGGTCACGCAGTCATATTGCTTGCCGTTCATGTCAACTGTCGAGAGGTCGCACTGCCATTCCACCTGAGTATGCGATCCCATATCAGACGAGCCAGAGAGAAAGAGTGTGAGATCACCAAGCCCGCGGGTGGAGAATCCATCTCGATCCCGCATTTCGATTCGAGCCTCGACTCTCGCCTGATCTCCGGCCTCATTGAACTTGACACGTGAAAGCGGATGGATGCGGATGCTTTCAGGCGCATAGGTCCAATCCGTGATCACGCCACCCTCGGTGCGTATTCCACGGCTTGTGGAATTGCAGCCACCCGCGACCAGTGAGCACAAACAGAGAGTCGTCAGCAGACAGCGAATGGGCATGGTTCAAGCATACCCTTCCATGTGCCAAGGCGATTCCATGGGGCACTGTTTATTCGAGGATGTCTTTCATCAACATCTTCACCGCCTGATCGATCTTTTCAGGCGTGACGTAGCTGTTGTCCTGAATGGCCGTCTGAACCGCATTGATGCGATCCTGACGTACCTCAGGCATGTCCCGAATGGCTTGGAGCCAGTTGGCGTGATGAGAAACTTCAACTCGATCACGTTGTCTGGTGTGTTCAGCGGGCTGGTGCTGAACAATGGTACGTTCGCCCGAGGTCCGCCCTACTGCCTGGCTGGCATTCAGGGGTCCCACCGTACTGTTATTGACCAAGGCGATGTCTGGCATATGAGAAAACTCCTCAACGATCCCGGTATCACGGGATCGTGACAGTGTTGTCCGTCATCTAAATTCGCAGATTCTTCCCTGAATCCGAGCGTAAACGAGCCACCTGGGGAAACCCGTCTACAGAACTACTATCGTCAGCACCTGCTTGAATCCTTGAACTTGATATGGCTTGTTCTTGTGAATCCAACCTCTTGGGCCCTATTTGCCGGTTCAAAGCCCATGACCGCCTGCATCGAGCCGCAGATCGTCCGGGAACGGTACGATTTCCCCCGCAGACCTTTTTATCGAGACTCCGATTTATGCTTCGATCATGCCCCATGCGTACTCTCCTGATATGCCTGCTCTTGACTGGAGCGGGCTGTGGTGCTCCAGATGCGTCCAGTTCAAGTGTGCACTCAACTACGAATACGTCTGCTGGCGGTGAAGGGATGCTTCCAGGTGAAGATTCTCTGAGTGATTTGGACTTTGGAGATGACTGGGATGCAATCGAGCAGCATCTGAATCGTGACCAGAGGAATACGCGGGGCACCGCAGCCTCCTCGTCTGATTTAAACCAGCTTTCCGGCACCCAGGCTGAACGCCGAGGTCCTGGCTTTGGGATTGTGCTTGGCAGTTTCGGACGTGCCGCTGGCGGTGCTGCGGCTCAGCAGTACATGGATCGCCTGGAAGTATTGGTTCCAGAGGTTGCGTCAGGACTGGGGATGAGCACCGTGGCCGAAGGGACACTGGTGTTCTATGGGAACTATTCTGGATGGACGGATCCCGCTGCGAAGGTGGATTTGGAGCGACTTCGCGATCTGACAGTGAACGACAAGCAGGTGTTTCGAACTGCAATCCTCACTGAAATCAAGCCATTGCGCGACCCCAATCAGATTCGTGAGGATGAGTTGCTTTGGGTTCGAGTGAAGTACCCGGATATTCGGGTGCTGTACACCCTGGAAGTCGCACTGTGGGGCGATTTTGAAAGTGGGAACTGGCCAGTTCAAGAGCGGCGTTCGGCGGCGGTCAAATATGCTCGCTCGCTACGCAGCAGGGGTATCCCCGCGTTTTATTACCACGATGAAGGGCGAAATATGAGCATGGTCACCGTTGGAGCGTTCGATCACACGGCGATTGACGCTGCCAGTGGGCTCAAGAGTGCGCAGGTCGAACGTTTCATGCTGCAGTTTCCTCAACGCATGGTCAATGGCGAGCCATTGCTGGAGTTGTACGACGTGAACGATCCCAGCAAGGGTGGCGTGCCCCAGCCGTCACGGTTGGTCGAAGTGCCGAAATCCTGAGCTGGCGTCGTCAGGTTGCTGACGGGTGCCAGATCGTCTTGAAGTCGATGTAGGGTTCCAGATTCCACTGCGATGCGACCAGTCCATCATCTTCCCATTGTGCATCAGTCTGCTTGATCAGATGGACGCGCTTGAGGTTGTCTGCTGACGAGGTCTGCAGCTGTGCACGGTGGGCAGTCGACAGGTTTGCCGCGGCAATGGCACCAATTTCCCGATGTTCACCCATCGGCTCCAGCAGCTCACCCCGCGTACCAGTCAGCAGATTGATTGCACCAGCTGGAACATCGGAGGTTGCGCATATTTCTCCCAGGAGAACGGCGGGAAGCGGGGCAGCATCCGAAGCGACCGCAACAACGGTGCACCCTGCGCACAGTGGTGCTGCGATCATGGTGATCAGTCCAAGAAGCGAGGGTGATTCCGGTGCAATGAGGCCCACGATGCCGGTGGGTTGTGGAACCGTGAAGTTGTAATACGGTCCATTAACCGGATTCTGACACCCGAGGACCTGTTGAAATTTATCGGCCCATCCGGCAAATCGAACAAGCCGGTCTACGCTTGCATCAACTTCACGTCGTGCTTTTGCTGGTGTGAGCGAGGTGGTGTCACCAAGTGCATTGGCGAACTCATCACGCCGGCCTTCGAGCATTTCTGCCATGCGGTAGATGATCTGTCCGCGCAGATAGGGCGAAGCGTCCGCCCATCCGGTACGGGCTCGGCGTGCGGCTTCCACGGCTTCACGAAGATCCTTTCGAGACGCGACACTGATGTGGGCGATGACGCGATCCTTCGAGT
>JAQWRC010000023.1 GCA_029243925.1 Phycisphaerales bacterium | reverse complement strand
TTGCGACTTGTTCAGCCATGAGTAGTAGCTTTCATTTCTAGAAAAAAGTGTTTGATTGATTTCAGCTCTGACCCGAGGAGTGACCTCAGGCTCCAGCTGTGACTTCTGAAGTGGCCCACTTGATAAGCACATCCGCAACCTCTGGTCGCGAGAACTCACCGGGAGGACGCTCACCCTTGGCAAGCATGTCACGAACCTTGGTGCCTGAGAGGAAGATCTGGTCACCCTTGATCTTGGGGAACGTCTTGGCCGAAACCATGCCCTGAGCCTTGATGCTGTAGGCGGCATGTTCGAACTTGAGGGGGATGATGTCGATATCGCCGGCATCAAACTCATCAAAGATGTTCTGTGCGTCGTAGGTACCGTAGTAGTCACCGACTCCGGCGTGATCACGGCCGACGATGAAGTGGCTGACACCGTAATTCTGACGAACAAGGGCGTGGATCACGGCTTCACGGGGCCCTGCGTACCGCATGGCGGCAGGCATCACCGAGAGAATCGTTCGTTCTTCGACGAAGTAGTGCTCGATAATGGTGTTGTAGCAGTCCATTCGCACATCGGCGGGAATGTCACCAGGCTTGGTTTCACCGACGAGAGGGTGGATCAGAAGTCCATCACAGATCTCGGTGGCACACTTGCAGAGATATTCATGAGCACGGTGAATGGGGTTGCGGGTCTGGAATGCCGCAATCGTGTTCCAGCCACGAGCGCTGAAGGCTTCACGGGTCTGTGCAGGACGAAGTCTGTGCTCGGTGAACTGCTCACCGGGTTCGTGTTCGGGAAGGACGGTCAGGACGTGGATGGGACCACCGACGAGCCAGTCACCTTCAGCCATGACAGCGGCGGCACCGGGGTGCGCTTCGTCTTCAGTTCGGAAGACATTGGGAATTTCAAGTGCCTTGTCATGGGCGTAGAGTTCTTCGACGTCAATGACGGCGAGCAAGGTTCCATCGGGGTGATGGAGAGCTGCCTGTGAGCCTTCGCTCAAGGTTGCCTTGACATCATCTTCAACTGCCAGCGTGATGGGAATGGGCCAGACCGTTCCATCGGCAAGTCGCATGTCGCGACAGATGCCCTCGAAGTCAGCCTTGCCAACAAAGCCGGTGAGGGGGCTGAATGCACCGATTGCAATCATTTCAAGGTCGCACGCCTGCTTGAAGCTGAGTGTGATCTTTGGCAGTGCTGCAGCCTTTTCGAGGAGAGCGGTTCGGTCGCCCTCGGAGACGAATCTATCGACGAGTGAGCCACCGTGGGGTGTAACTAGAGTTCCGCTTGACATGCTTGAAGTCCCATGAATTGGGGGTTAAAAAGAGTCTTGATGTACAGAAGGACCAATCTAGCTACTCCCAAATGGGCATTCAACCCATGGGACGACCAACTTCAAGATTGGGTCTTAAACCCTGATTTGGTGGGGGTTATACGGACTTATTCGAGCAGATAAACGGCGAATGCTCGAAAGTCAGATCGCAAAAGGGAAAAAGATCGGGATCATCACGACGGCACAAATGGTCACGATGACCAGGAGTGGCAAGCCAAGCCGCATGAAATCGGTGAAGCGATACCCACCAGGTCCATAGACCATCAGATTCGTCTGATAGGCGATTGGGGTGAGGAAGTTGCACCCCGCACCCGCCATCAGGCCGAATACGAAGGGATAGGGACTGAGTTCAAGCAATTGAGCGACCGGCATCACGATCGAGAACATGATCGTGGCCGAACCGTAATTCGTGATGAATTGGGCGAGAATGGCGGTCATGAGAATCGTCAGGAGCAATGCCATGTGTGGAGAATTGCCAAACACACCCACCATGGTCTGGAAGTGTTCTGCGATCACACCGGAAAGGCCTGAGGCCGAGACCGCTTCGCCCAGTCCCATGGCACCGCCG
This sequence comes from Phycisphaerales bacterium, assembly GCA_029243925.1. Lineage (GTDB taxonomy): Bacteria > Planctomycetota > Phycisphaerae > Phycisphaerales > SM1A02 > SP202. Next base: position 687 of record JAQWRC010000023.1, on the reverse strand, counting down.
ATCGTGAGAAACACCTGCCAGTTGATTGCATTCCGTGCAAGGCTTCCAGGTATGCATCGGGTACCCACCATGAGTATCGCGCAGAGCCAGACCGCGACGACCTTGTCGGTCCACCCCGTCACGAGCAAGGTGATCATTCCAAGAAGAAGAATGATGGAGATCAGTGATCGGTTGTGTCTGACGGGGCGTGCGCCCATCACGTCGGAGACGAGGTAGAAATCCTTGTTGTCCTGGTTTCTTTGGGAAAAACCATGTGAGGTGTCGAGAAGCAGGGTGTCACCCGGACGCAGTTTCAGATTACCGATCTTGCCGATGACTTGTTCACCACTCCGAAAGACGCCGATGATCGCGGCACGGTAGGTGTTTCTGAAATCACATTGCTTGACGGTCATTCCGATGAACGGGGCTTCATCAGACACCACTGCTTCGACGAGAAGACTGGTCGAACGAGGCAACCCAGAATCACCATCCGCTGGGATCAAGCCGCGAATACGGGTCAGATCGACCACTGAATCAAGGATTCCGGTGAAGAGCAGGCGGTCGTCCTGTTCCAGAATCTGATCAGGACCCACGGCATGAAGCTCGGAGGAATTCCGGTGAATTCCAAAGAGGTACAGACCGGGAAGTGCTCTCAAACCAGCATCTTCAATCGATCTGCCGATCATGGGCGACCCAGCAGGAACCGTC
>JAQWRC010000263.1 GCA_029243925.1 Phycisphaerales bacterium | reverse complement strand
GGAGGCGAGGACCGCCATGGCCTTTTCGCGGTCCAGAGTCATGACCCCTGGGCCGGGCACATAGAGCACCCCACCACCGACCTGGTCATGGTCACCACGAATGCAATCCAGGATCACTCCGACGATTTCATGCATCGGCACCAGAGCCCCCTCGGGCAAATCCATGTCTCCCACAGCGGTCCGCAGCATCTGTGTATCAACCGCACCTGGCGCGACCGCAAATGCCCTGATGCCGGCCTGCGAAGCATCTGATTCAATCTGAATGGACTTGGTCAAACCCTCGATCGCGAGTTTGCTCATCCCGTATCCACCGAGCTCAGGCAGCGGCTCGATCGAAGATACCGATGAGATGTTGATCACCACACCGGACGGCGAACCTGCAAGATGATCCCATGCGGCGCGGGCAAGTACTGCTGGCGCAAATGCATTGATCACCATTGAACGCTGCAATACGCCGAGGGTCATTTGCGATACCGAAGCTCGTTCCAGCAATCCCGCATTGTTCAGCACAACATCAAGCCGTCCGAATCGTTCGCACGATTCATCCACGATGCTCGCTGCCTCCTCCAGATCGGTCAGATCGGCTGGGCGGCAATGCACATCAATATCGCACTCGAGCTTGATCTGCTCTGCAACCGCATCAAGTTCAGCTGCACGTCGAGCAGTGATGGTCAGATCGTGACCCGCATGCGCCAAGGCGATGGCGCAGGCGCGTCCAATGCCGGAAGATGCGCCTGTGACAATTGCAACTGGCCTGCTCATGCGAAGAGTGTACCGGCATCATTCAAAGTGCACCTCATCCCACGAGACGGAGAATGTCGTTGTAGAACGTCACGACGAATGCCGTGGCAATCAGCATCAAGCCCACCAGCGCAGCCCCGTTCTGAAATCCGACTGATGGCGGGCGACCCTTGAACTTCTCATAGACGAGGTAGAGGAACAATCCGCCATCAACAATGGGCAATGGAAGGAAGTTGATGACAGCCAGATTCACCGAGATCAAGCCCAGAAAGAAGAGCAGATACGTAAATCCTCTGTCAGCAACCTTCGAACCCAGATGAACGATGCCAACTGGGCCATGAAGCTGCTCTACACCAACCGTTCCACGAAACAGCCGGTCAATGGTGAGGTACGTCAACACGACGAGGTTGGCTGTTTCCTGCAATCCCATCGACACGGCGCGGATTGGATTGCCACCGGAATGACGAACGACATACAGCGGATCAAAGTTGGTGTAATGGAGCGATGCATTCCAACCCAGATCGTCGACCTGGCCTCTCCAAAACTCATCCAGAGGGACCGAAACCACTCCACGTTCTTGACCGGGGGTTGGACTTTCGAATTCCACACTGATGGCGGTCTGCTTCGCCGCCGCAGCGGCATGCACCCCTCGCCAGATCCCCTCCCATGAGTCGATCGCAACACCATCAATGCGTGTCACCATAGCTCCACCAAGCAATCCAACACTGGACACTGGAGTATCGACAACTTCCATTGACGTCCCGTCTTCCGCAACAACCTCCATCTGCATCATCGGCTGTGCGATGCGGGGCAGTCCCCATGCTTCAATCGGGTCGACCCCCATCATGGGCCGGGGGTCCAGAATACCGGTGTCGACAATTCGTCCTTGGACTTCAATGCGCTTCCCATCACGGAGAATCGACATCGGAATGTCTCCGGCTCCGTGCAACGGAATCGTCTCGCGGAAGGTTCGCATGCGCGGAGCTTGCTGATTCCCGATGCGGAGGATGACATCACCGGGAGCCAGAATGCCGACGTTTGGGCTGGAATCAGTCAGAGAACGGATTTCAACCAGCGGCGCCAGCCCGAGCACGCCCGGTTGCGGCCTGGCCAAGCTCGGAGCAACACCGACTTCGTACATCGACTGCCACTGCGGAGCGGGTGCAAGCGCGATATCCACTTCAACCGCCACCGTGCTTTCATTGC
>JAQWRC010000008.1 GCA_029243925.1 Phycisphaerales bacterium | reverse complement strand
AAATACGAACCATCAGCAATACGACTGGTGATCGACAGCAACAGCAATGGGACCTCGACGGTGCCCTTCATGCCATGTCGAAAGACATTCCAAGCATTCTTGAACAACTCCGCGCCTGATCGCTTCGGCTCGTTCAAGCCCTACACATCAACCAGTCCACGCCGTGCACATCATGCCATTGGTCCATGCCGACCCTTGGTGCACCTTCTGCGCAGTTCGTGGTGCAGGAGGATGATGCGCACTCCGAAATAGACAGAGCACGATGAACGTGCAGCGTCAGGAGGATGTACGTATGCGCCTCACACTGCGCCGCTCACGATCGAGGCCGATTGCACTCGATCTGGGCAGCAGCTCCATCAAAATGCTTCAACTTGATGCGCAAGGCCAGCGAATCACGACTGCGACTGAATCGATCGTGCCGTCCGAAGCGGCTGCCGGCTCGGATCACTATCTGAACTGGCTTGAACACACCATGCCGGAGCTGCTTCGAAACAGCCCTTGCGCCGGGAAAAATGTCGTGGTTGCCCTGCCTTCACTCTGGACCAATGTGCAGCACGTTCAGCTTGATCCGAAGGAAGCTCCAAACGCATCAGAAATCGCACCGATGATGCTGCCACCGCTGGATGAAGAGGTGCTGACCCAAGTCATTGAAATCGGTCCGGTCGAATGCGAGGGGCAAGGCAGAATTGAGTTCATCATTTTTGCCACGCCTCGGCGGCTGCTTTTCAAGACCATGGACATCTTCAATCGAATGCGATGCAATGTGCTTGATCTAAGAACGCAGTTTGGCGCGGCGATCGCAGCCTTTGATCATGTCCATCAAGACGTCACCGACCGTTGTCCAGCAACACTGTATGTCGACCTCGGCACCAGTGGCATCCGCGCCGCCATCACCAATGGGACTCGACTCGTGCAAGCCCGCTCGATTGCCATGGGCACTGAACACGACGCGCGCAACGTGAGCACTCTGCTTCAGGCCGACCCGCGTGCCCTTGCAGCCGTCATCGACGAGCTCCAAATGATGCTGCGCCACGACGCAGCAGTATTTCCTGATCGGGCCATCGAGCGCATGATCTTTCTCGGGCGTGGTGCTCATGCAGATGAAACGTGCCGCCGCATCGTCGAAGCAGTGCGTCTTCCTGGCCAGCGAGGAGACCCGCTCTCTCCATTCGTACGGCCCGATGACATGACATCGCCCGTGTGCCTCCAGCACGGTCCGAGACCAGAGTGGGCCTCAGCCGCCGGCTTGGCTGCAATGCGACTGCATGCACAGGAGCACCATCATGCCGCCTGACAGTTTTCTTCCCAATGAGTATGTCGAGCACCGGCGCGACCGCAGGACCTCCTGCATGGCATTGATCCTGTTTCTCGTCGTCGTCGGATCCATCGGTGCCGCATTTCTCTATCGAAACGCCACCGTGCATACCGCGCTCGACCAACAGCGTGAGGTGATGGAACGGTATGCACAGGCAGAGGACCAGGTTGCCGCACTCAACGATCTTCAACGTGCACGTGATGACATGCTTTGGAAATCGACTTTGGCAGCGGCACTGCTTGAGCGTGTGCCGCGATCGCTGCTGCTGGAACATGTGATCGACTGCATGCCCGAGCACATGGGGCTGACAACGTTCGCCCTTCACTCCACGATCATACGCACCCCGCCAAGTCAGGCTCAATCACAAAACGGGCGAGCTCCTCGACGTCAAACACGGCAGGCGGCTCTGTCATCCGATGTCCACGCAATCGACGTTCCGTCGTACACCGTGCGACTTCAGCTCAGCGGAATCGCTCCCACGGATCTGCATGTTTCGCGGTTTCTGTCTGCACTGAACGCGGCCGCGCTGTTTCAGAACGTGCGAATGGAATCCACGATGGAGGACCTGGTTGAAGATCAGGCGGCGCGGCGATTCGAAATCACATGCACCATCCATCCATGCACGACCGGTGACGGAATGCCGTGCCTGCCCGACGCTCGCGCTGCGACAGCGCATGCCGGAGACGATCAATGAACAGCATCCTGCGTCAACTGATATTTCTTGCCGTACTTTCCGGCGTACCCGTACTGGCTTGGCACTTTGTCTTCACTCCCCAGAACGATCGCATCGAATCAATCCATGCCGATATGCATGCTCGCCAATCGAAGATCGACTCGATCGATCAGCTCGCCGCAAGTGCCAATGACATGAACGACGTGCTTGAAGCAGGACTCCGTGGAATCGAACTCATTGAATCCAAGCTCCCGGTCGAGCAGGATGTCGAGAGCATCCTTGAACACATCTGGTCCATCGCCAGACAACATCAACTGGTCGTCAAATCAGTCAAAAGTGAACTCCCCGTGCCGGCCATGGTGTACATGGAGCAACCCCTGGCCGTCGAGCTTGAAGGACCATTCACTGGGTTCTACGCATTTCTGCGTGAACTTGAATCGCTGCCACGCATCACCCGCATGTTCAATCTCAAGCTGCAGCACATCGACACACTCAGTGGACCGCTCAAACATGCACTTCCACCCGGATCCGTTCACGCACAATTTCTGCTGAGCATCTACTTCACCACCCATCAGTCAGACCTGGAGCTCACCGCACGATGATGCATGACGAACATGGAACCGACGCGCCATTTGTGCTCGAGATGATCGACACATGCGATGCGCCTCCATTTGAAAGCGAGCTGGAACGACTTCATTCCACCTCGCGATCCAGGCAATGCTGGCTGCTCGCGTGTGTGGTGCTCATTGGCATCGGCTCGATCCTGTCGATGCGAATGTTCAGCACTGAGGCGGATCTCACCACGCAGACTCCAGGTGACGATGTCATTCTCGCCTACCTGCATGAACACGATGGCGCTGAAAGGAATCTGGTACATGGTGAAAGCGTGTCACTGCTTCACCGAAACAGCGAGTCGGCTCGGCCCCCTGCCCGACCTCTGCAGCGCAATCCGTTCCTCGTGGCACTGCCATCCGCTGGTGCTGTCAACGAGTCGGAATCAACAACAGAATCGATTGGCACCCTTCGAGCTCGTAGGCTTGATGAGCTCGAAGTCATCGTGCGTGCCGTCACAGTTGAATCCACGATGACAGGCCGCATGCCTCTGGCCAGCATCGGCGGAGAAGTGCTTCGGACCGGCGAATCAATGTTTGGCAGCAACGATGAAGTGAGAATCGTGCTTCGCGATGTCCGCGGCAGCAGCGTCGTCCTCGAAGCCACGGATTCGACATTGAACGTGTCCGGTGAGTGGATCGTGCACGTCGGGAACTGAAAGGAGCACCACATGCGATCACCAGTCGACTGGATCCCACAATTGCCCGGCGAACTCCTGCCAGGACAAGGGCCAAGCCTGCCCTCCACGAATGCCACCAGCGCGGAGCATCTGTTGTCCGAAATGGTTGCGGTTGGACTGATTGATGCGGAGCGAGCCCAGCAGGCACAGCAGATACACCAGCACTCACCGGAGCGGTCGCTGGCGGCAATACTCATTGACCAGCATGTCGACGAGCTTGAGCTCATGAAATCGATATCCGACCTCTCTGGGATTCCCCTGCTTGAACTCGAACCCGATTCGGTGGACGCAACACTCATTGAACTGTTGGGAAGTGAATTCTGCCGCATGCATCGTCTGCTACCCGTACGACGTGAGAAACACCGGGTCGTCATCGGAACAACCATGCCCGACGATGTCATGCAGCTTGACGAGGTCAGACGCAAACTCGGCACATCGTCGATCCGACAGGTACTGGTTGCCCCGACAAACATTGAGCACGTGCTCGATGCACTCGGACCGCAACTGCACGGCGATGTCGATGTCGAGGCAATTCTCGCCGACGTCGAGATCGATGACGTTGAACTGAATCGCAAGATCGAGGCAGAGGATGATGAATCCGAGGCGGCATCATCGCCCGTCGTGCGATACGTCAACCACATCATCC
>JAQWRC010000261.1 GCA_029243925.1 Phycisphaerales bacterium | reverse complement strand
CCCTACAATCTTCGCGTGAAACCCCATCCGCTCCAATCCAACCGCACCAAGTCCATCGATGTCTCAGGCATTCGCAGGGCATTTCAACTTGGCTCCAAACTCAAAGACCCCATCAACCTCTCCATTGGCCAGCCCGACTTTCCCGTGCCAAGGCAGATCAAGGATGCAGCGATTGATGCCATCAACAATGATCGCAATGGGTATACGCTGACAACCGGTGATTTCGGATTGCTTGATGCCATTCAGTCACACCTGAAGTCCGACGTAGGCTGGGATACAAGCGAGGACGATCTGGATGTCCTCGTGACCTCCGGCACAAGCGGCGCCCTGCTGCTCTCCTTCATGGCCCTACTTGATCCCGGCGATGAAGCCATTGTCGCTGATCCATATTTCGTCGTCTATACCGCACTGGGCCCGATGACCGGCGGCACCATTCGACTGTGCGACACCTACCCAGATTTCCGGATGACTGCGGCTCGTGTCGAACCACTTATTACCGATCGCACCAAGATCGTCCTCATCAACTCTCCCGCCAATCCGACTGGTGTGGTTCTGACGGAGGAGGAACTCAAGGAACTCGTCGATCTGTGCCAAGACCGCGGCATCATGCTCGTCTCGGATGAAATCTACGACTTGTTCACGTGGCCCGATCATCATGATTCCACTGGACGCTGCCCGAGCCCCGCTCGAACCTGCCAGAACATGCTGCTGATCAGAGGATTCGGAAAAACCTATGGCTGCACTGGCTGGCGCCTCGGATACGCCGCTGGGCCCGCATGGCTCATTGCTGAGATGGCGAAGCTGCAGCAATACACCTTCGTATGCGCGCCATCGATGGCCCAAGCAGGTGCCATTGAATCATTCAACACCGACATGGCACAGGTCGTCGATCGATACCAACGTCGAAGTCGCATGGTCGTCGATGCGTTCGAGGGCATTGCAGAGGTCATGGTGCCCGGCGGCGCAATCTACGCCTTTGTCGAAGTTCCTCCCGCCATGGACATCACGGCGACGGAATTCTGCCAACGCGCCATCGACCAGAACGTGATCATCATTCCAGGGAATATCTTCAGCCAACGCGACACGCATTTCAGAATCAGCATCGCAGCTGATGAGAAAAAACTTACTGAAGGCCTTGCGATACTCGCGAAGCTGATGCATTGACGGATCGATCGCGCACTGCCGACCATTGACGCTATGGATTGCTGATCAGCCTTCAGACGATTCAGCTGCCTCGGCACCTTCGGTACCTGCTTCATCATCCTTGGCTTCCTTGACCTTCTTCTTGGTGACCATCTTGCGATTGCCGACCTTGACGAGGCCAAATGGTGAATCAGAGTCGTTGTCAAAGTCACCCTGCATGGCAAGCTGCGCAATGCGCTCGTCACGAGTCAGAACGTTGCGGTGCTGATTGAGCCCGGATGGCTTGGTTTTCAGACTTCTGTGGATACTCATGATTCACTCCGTACGTTCATGACGCCTTTGGGTGGCATCAACCCACCTAGTCCCCACGGACCAGATACCGATCTTCCAGGCTCGAATGCCCACCGGCACGCTTCCAAGCGCGACCTATCTCCCCGATTTGATCATCCAACTCGATCACGAGCGGATCACCACGGGTGGCGGAGGGCAGCCCCGGCGTAGCCAGGACCTGAACCAGCCCCACAGTGTCCCTTGGAATGAGCCATGTTTCAAGTCCGCGTTCACGACAAAAGCGAGCAAGGCGGAGAGCCCCCTCAGGGCGGGTTTCGGCCAGCACGAAGTAGAAGAAGCCCGCCTCCCGTGGATCAGCGTAGAGTTCGGCATCTTCAGGTGCCTGCAGCCCAGGTGCCAGAAGGCGGGCCTGCTCACCAGCCACCGGCACTGGGACCAGCGCCGGAGACGTGCTCGCTGCCAATGGATCTGCGCTGACCGGTTGAAAGATCGCTGATTGCAGATCAGCACGTGCACGCAACTCGCCCTGCCGATACGCGAGCATCCACGTCCCGATCAAAAGGACAAGGATGACTGCCGCCGCGACAAGCATGTGACCGATCGTGACTCGCATGGCCTGCCCAGGCACCGGCCAGGAACTTCTATCACGCTGCGATGGCGAGCTGGCAACATGTTCCTCTTCGCCCTCAGGCTGAAACAGTTCAAGTAAAGCAGGTTTGGATTGACGACGAGCCATCAGGAAGGACTTTCTGAACGAGTGGCGATCACACTGGCCATGGCCTGCCCATCAGTATGGGAAATACTCAGAAACCAATGTTCAATTCCCATCGCCGAAGCCTTGTCTTCAACCACACCCGTGACCTGAAGGCTTGGCTGGCCATGAGGATCACGAAGCACGTCTACTTCTGACCAGCTCACTCCCTGACCCCAGCCCGTACCGAGCACCTTGAACACAGCCTCCTTGCACGCGAAACGTGCCGCGTATCGCTCCGACCGTCGCGTACCACCATTTTCGGCGTAGGCCCGCTCTCCAGCGGTAAAGACACGGTCGAGAAAGCGATCGCCGTGTTCGGCAATCATGCGCTCGACACGGTGCACATCAACCAGATCAATGCCATGGCCTATAACACTCATGCTGCTGATTGTAGTCATGTGATGCTGTCCCATGCACTGCGGGCCAGTAGAAGACCCCTCAATGGCTCTGGGCACTGCCGGACGTCGGCCACAACTGAATCAACCGCCGTGCTCAATTCGAGCGCAACCTTGTAGCCCATCACATCGAGTCGCCCCTCTCCACCTGGTGCAGGCGGAACTCGCATCCCCTCAGGAGAAAGATCAATCAGTCGAGCAGCAACCAGACGGCTGCTCCACTCGTGCACTGTCGAGACTGGATCCCCCCCAGAAGCCAGCAGGCTGGCAGGATCAAGACCCAATCCATGAGCATGAGACGTCTCTGACGCCTCCGATACTCCAGAACCAAAATCGGCTATTCGTACTCCGGAATCCGCCGCTGCAGCAATGATGGCATCCAGAACCGACTTGGATTCACCGTCGGCCTCTGGCGGGAGCATCATGCTCACCGGACACCGACCAAGTTCTGCGGCCAACTGGATGCACTGGAGCGATCGTTCTACCGCTCGATGCTGATGTGCTGGATCCGAAAAAGCCTCTCCCGGCAACCAGAGGTCGAACCCCGTCAGCACCAGCTGCCGCCTGCGAAGCAAACCGGCAAGATCACGTCGCGCAGAGGCACCCAGCTCATGAGGGCGCATACCCTCAGCTCTGGCATCCAACTGCACCCCCTGCCATCCATCGGCAGCGAGTCCATCAATCATCTGCCGAGGTGCGGCACGCACACCGGCGAGTGCTGCGGAAAGAACGAGTTGGCTGTGCCCCTCATGCATCGTGCGCGAGGCTACCATGACACCATGAGCAACGCGACCATGGACACTGCCTTGCTGGAGGGTCCACTTCAACTCACGTCGTGGCCGGCGCTGGAAACAGCTGGCGGAGAATGTGTCTTCATTGGAAGAACTCGACTGGAAATGCACCCGATCCATGGCGAACTGACCGCTCTCGACTACGAGGCATACCGTCCCATGGCCGAGCGGCTACTCGAAGAACTGGCTCATACCGCTGGAACGCGATGGCCATGCCTGGCCATACTCGTGCACCATGCACTCGGCCGCGTTCCCATCGGCGAGATCAGCGTCGTCGTTCGCGTCGTCTGCGAACACCGCAATGAAGCATTTGAAGCGTGCCGCTGGCTGATCGATGCGCTCAAACAGCAGGCGCCCATCTGGAAGAAGGAATGCTGGTCCGATGGAACCTCGTGGGCTTCGGGAGCAGCCGTGAAGAATCCTCAGGAATCCATCTCATGAAACAGGCATTGGTTTCAACCATGGTGTGGCTGTGCCTGTGCCTGTGGCTCGCGGCCTCCATTTCAGCCGGCGTCTCCGCCATGGGCGTCTTTGCCGTGCTGCCCGATCTGAAGCCCATGCTTGCCGAGTACTCCGCACTTCCTGTGGATGCGCAAGGACGACTTGCCGCCGGGCTGATCACCGAACCGATCTTCACAGCAACAGATCTGGTTCAAGCCGTCTGCTCACTGCTGCTGATGCTTGGGGTCATTTTGCATCGCATGCTGCGCATGGGATGCCACCGTCCAGCGGCATACGCCGTATGGCTACTTTCAATCTCCGTAGCCTGTGCTCTGCTCTGGGGACGAATCCTGCTGATGATGCCAAAGATGAATCGCTTGCTCCAGGGGTACCGTGACGCTGCAATTGACGGCGATCTTGATGCAGCCCTGCTGGCTCGCAAGGCATTCGACGCGATCCATCCCGCCGCAGCATCGATGATGGAGGGCTGCGTAGCCTGCCTCATAATTGGAGTCATCGCAGGCGCCGTGCTGGCAACACCGAAGGGAAGGACGTCTCTTCAATGAGCACCGCTAGCCGCGCAACAAGCAAAGCCGCCTTCACCCTCCCGGACAAATCCGCGGCGGAGAAACGCCGTGCCCTGCGTCTCTACGATGCACTCGCGAACGCATACCCAGATGCACACTGCGAACTGAACTACACCACCTCCCATGAACTGCTGATCGCCACGATTCTCTCGGCACAAGCGACCGATGTGGGAGTGAACAAAGCCACTCCAGCGCTCTTTGAAGCATTCCCCACTCCACCCGACTATGCACGAGTCACGCCTGAAGCCATTGAGCCCTACATCAACAGCATCGGACTGTTTCGCAACAAGGCCAAATCTGTTCATGCCGCGATGGAGCGGATCTGTGACGTCTACGACGGCGATGTGCCAGACACGATGGTCGACCTGCTCTCGCTTCGAGGCGTCGCAAGAAAGACCGCAAACGTCGTGCTCGGAAACGCGTTCGGCATGAACCTCGGAGTCGTCGTCGATACGCATGTCATGCGACTCAGCCATCGCCTCGGCCTGAGCACCAGCGCGACTCCGATCACCGTCGAACGCGATCTCATGGCACTGTTTCCACGTCCACGGTGGACCATGCTCAGTCACCTGCTGATCTTCCATGGAAGACGCTCCTGCCGAGCAAAGAATGCCCAGTGCATGCAGGATCCCATTTGCATCAAATTCCACGTTGAAGATTGAACGCGATCGCCTACTGCAGCTGTTCGGCGACAACGCCGAATCCTCCGTCGCGACTGACAAATGCGACCCCGCCTCCGAGCATCAGTGGCTCAAGGAAGATGATCGGGCCATCAAGTTGCACAGACAATTTTGTCATGCCATCCAGAGCTCCCAGCCCCATCTCGGCCCGCTGCACTTCATCCAATCGGTCCCAATTTGGCGGAAGTTCCTGCGGTGTTGCTGGAAGGCGGACCATGATGATTCCAGTCTCATGTCCAAGCCACAACACTCCGTCTGCTGCGGCGACGCACGTGAATCGACTTCCTCCCGGCGCCACTAGCACATCACTGCCAGACGGGGTCGTCACACGAACAGTGTGGCCGTCCTCTTCAATCACAGCCTCCCAATCCAACGCAACGGCACGTTGTGCCGGCGAAGCATATGCACGGGACACTGCCTCAGCCTGCACCGCTTCATGGCCGATTCGATACAACCAGTCACCGCCCGGCGAGGTCGCCATGATGTTGCGACCATCTGAAACAGCTTCTTCCAAACCAGCCGGTGACGGCTCGTAGAAATTGAAGCTCACGGATTGATCGGCAAGCTCGCCCCCCGTATCAATTGCGCCTCGGCCAAATATTCCCGCAGCCAGGAGCGTATCGTCATCCAGCCGCATGGCGTCAAGAGCGCCATGAAGAGGGATTGATTCATACAGTTGCAGCGCATCGTCATGCACGACGTAGAAACGGATCTCTTGATCCGTCACCACCAGAAGTCGCTCATCGTCGAATCGCACTTGATGTACATGGCCTGGCACTGCAACAGTCGTCCGCTCTGCGTCATGTTCACGCAAATCCTCATCCATGAGTCCCAACAATGATCCTGTCTGCTCATGGCGCACGAAGACAATGGCATCTTCGCCCCACGGGGAAAGCCCGTGCAGCACATGGAGTTCACTTGCAGAACCGACATACACGCCATCGGATATGCGATGGATTCGGCGCCCTTCGCAGTACACCGGACTTCCTGATGCTTCTGCAACTGAACTGATCTCTCCCTCCGTCGAAACCAGTTGCCGACGACGCAGCAGATCAACGATGCCGCCTCTGCCATATGCCACAACGCCACCATCGACGACCGCGAGTCCCCGGGGCTGAATCCCAAGCGACCCTGCTGACATCGTTTCTTCAATCCATGGACGGCGCGGATCATCCAATGACAATCGCACCACGGCAACGTCTTCCAAGACGACCCAAAGTTCATCCGCATGCAACAGCATGTCCGTCGCTGGCCCGTGGCTTGCAGAACCGGAAAGATCCTGTTGATCGATAATCCGGCCACTTTCTGAGTTGACCGCGAGCAACTCGGGACCCAAGAGCAGATACCAGATCTGACCATTGAGTTCCATGCCATAATGGGTGCCGCCCGCCGTATGCTGGATGACCAGTCGCTCGGTTTTCGGCCGGAGCGACTTCCCAGGCACATATGTCTCAACGCACCCTAG
>JAQWRC010000403.1 GCA_029243925.1 Phycisphaerales bacterium | reverse complement strand
GATCGATTGAATCGACAAGACCATCACGGTTGACATCACCGACTGGACCGAAACTGATATCGAATGATGAGTTCGGATATTCCGCTGGATCCGCGTACTGCCCCAGAGATGGCGAATAGGTCCGAAAGTCGGCTCCACCACCGCGATCGGTGATCGTCGTCTCATGGAAGTAGCCATCGCCGCCACCATTGATGTTCTGGTAGTTGATCATGATCACGTGCACTTGACGCAGCACGCCATCCTCGCCGGCAATGTGCTCGACGATGTGCTGATGTTCCGTTTCTATGTGGTGACCGCACAACATCAACTTCACGTTTGGATTGTCCTTGACCAGATTGTGATAGGTCAGGTATCCCTGAGGCGTCCACTGGTTGTGCTGGATCAATCGATGCTGCCCGATGATGACGCTGTGATCCGCATGGCTCTTTATGAGTTGATTCAATCTGGCATACACGTCATCGGTAATCGGATAGTAGTAGTCAGTATTCAGATAGTCCTCGTCGCCCGGCACGAAAACCCTGCCAATGGCATCTATGCAATTTGCATAACTCGGACCATCGTTGTCATCGCACTCAAACCAGCCAATATTGACTACCAGCCACTTGTTGTCCACGAAGCCGTTCCCAGCATTGAAGGAATGCCATGAAAACATCATCGACGGAGAATCGTCCAAGTTGGCGGAATCGTAGGATCCAGTGCTGACACCCGGCATGCTTTTCCATCGTGATCGCGGGAAGAACTCGTCGAACTCCATCATGAGATCCTCGAGATTGTTGCTGTGCGAATCGTAGATGTACTCACACCAAGGCTTACCGCCACTGCCACTGATGTTGTTTCGACTCTGAAAACACGACTCATGGTTTCCAACGCTCATTCCCCAAGGGATGCCAGCATTCTCCAGCTTGCGCATCAAGCAGTCGGATATTTCCCATTCGCAGTCTCCTAGTACGTCCTCGTGGTGGTCTTCAACGATGTCACCAACATGATGTACGTAGGGCGGCGGCGGATCCATGTTGGATATGTGTGTGATCATTGAATGCAAATGATGCAATGAGTACAACTGGGAGTCTGTAATCAGATCCCCGTTGGCATCCTCAAGGTTGCACAACAACGGCCATTCCGTGTACCAGATACCGTTCTTCCACTTCGTATTCCAGACGTATTGCTGGATGTCGGGAATGATTGGAAGAACAAAGGAATCCTGGATGACGCCGCGATCCTGCCCTGCATCGGCTGCAAGCTCACTGCCACGCGCAGTGGAGACATGCGGAAGCAGCCACACAGTGCACAGACTGACAGTGGCCATGGCCTTACGCCATGCGATCAACGACAGCACATTTGAAACACTCTGGCAAACAGCCAGCATGTCCACCCCTCCCTTTGTGGACCCACTATAAAGCAGACCAACAGGATGCCAGAATGAAATCTGGGAATACAGGGATGAAGCTGTGTTTCCGGACGCTCACGCACGTCCTGAATCGATGTATTCACACCATGGGGCTGTGCTGGCTATGGACAACAAACAACAAGATCGAAACTGGTTACCTTGGCAGGTAACACTCACACCCTGAAGCGTAATCTGAACAAGGAGATACACATGTCTACGAAACTGCGTTTCAATCCGGTTCGCATGCTGGTCTTCATCGGCATACTCGTCGTGCTGAATCTCGGCTTTGCCGGAGCAGGCGTCCATGAACACATCGACATCTTGGGCAGCGTCGTGCTCACGCTTGTATTGACCTGCATCATGTACTTTATCTACAGCATAAAAACACGGACCTGAGCAGGAACGAGTTCAAACCGAAGACACCACCCTGATGAACTCCCGATCCCGTATCCGGGGCGAGATCTGCTCGCCGCTGATCAGGTTCGGGTGCATGTCGATGCCGAGCTCAGCCGGCGATTTCCCGACCCAACTGCTGCTGGCTCCCTTGACGCGAATCGTATGGCGTACAGGATCCACGCTGATGGTGGCATACAGGGAATCACGGTAGGGACAGGTGTATGAAATCGAAGGGTGCCCGTCGTGAATCTCTGGGGAATAACTTTCGTGCCGATGGTCTCCGCCAACCCATTTGTACGACGCGGAGTTGACATGCATGTAGGTGACGTTCCTGACACGAATGACTTCGTCGATATGCGAGTGACCATTGAGTACTAGGATGACCTTGCTCGCCGCGTCTCCAAGAACAGTCTGCAACTCCTCGGCGTTGTCGACGGCATAGGCCCCGGCAAGCGGCTGATGGCTGGCGACGATGATCGGGCCATCACGGGTTTCCAACTGTTCCTTCAGCCACGCGACCTGCTCCTCACCGACATAGGACACGTAGCCACCATCGTGGGTGGGCGACCCGGCATCATTTCCATCCAGGACCAGCAACTGGATCCCCTCGATATCCCGGGCGTAGTAGCGGCCGGGCATGCCCCACTTTTCAATGCAGTTGTCCTTGGTGAAGCCCGCATCCGTGTCGTGGTTGCCGATGACATGCAGGGAACGAGCGTTCGCCTCGTTGAACATGGTGATGATGTCGCTGTTTCCATCACTCGGATAGGCGAAATCTCCCAGTTGCAGAATCGCATCCGGCTTGGTCACTGACATGTCCTTGAGGAATGCGCCGAGGCGATCAGATCCATCGTGCATCACATCATGGTGAAGATCAGCGATGACTCCGATCTGGACGGGTTTACGCAATGTTTGCACAGCAGCCCGAGACAGCCGAGGCAAGGCCAGCGTCAATGATGCAGCCGTTGCCGTATTGAGAAATGTACGTCGACTCAGGTTGATGCCCACCTGATTGCGTTCTTGCATGTCATCGTGCATGAGAAGCTCCACTCTGCCACCAATCACTCTCATTGCTGGCTTGGTCATTGGTTCAAATCCGGTAGACCAGACGCATGGATCCCAGAACAACTTTCACGCTACTGGTTCGGGTCCAGAAACA
>JAQWRC010000382.1 GCA_029243925.1 Phycisphaerales bacterium | reverse complement strand
ATGACCGACCAGTCAACACCGTCGTACTCATAGAGTCGCACGGTGCCACCGCTGCCGTTGTTGTCCGATGACCCGGAGGACCCGATGAGCATGCGATCGCCGTCCAGGGCGACCGATCGGCCGAAGTGGTTTCCGGCATACCCGTCAGACCATGAGTCGGTGACGAGCCATTCGACTCCGTCGTACTCATAGAGCCGCACAGTGCCGCCGCTGCCGTTGTTGTCGGAGGACCCGGCGGAGCCGATGAGCATACGATCGCCATCGAGAGCGACCGAACTGCCGAAGTGGTTGCCGGCGTAGCCGTCGGACCATGAGTTGATGACCGACCAGTCAACACCGTCGTACTCATAGAGTCGCACGGTGCCGCCGCTGCCGTTGTTGTCCGATGAGCCGGAGGAGCCGATGAGCATCCAGTCGCCATCGAGCGCGACGGAACTGCCGAAGTGGTTGCCCGCGTAGCCGTCGGACCAACTCTGCTCAAGCGCCCATTCGTTGAAAGCGCCGCTGGCGGCGATCACCGCCCGGATCAGATCCTCGATCGGGCCGCCAAGGACGGCGCGACTGATCACCGAGGCGACCGTCGTACCAGCCGGTCCACCCATGGCTGCTTTCGTGACCGCAGAGAGTGGTGCCGTGTTCGACGGACCGCCCATAGCTACTTTCGTGACCGCAGAGAGTGGTGCCGTGTTCGACGGACCGCCCATGGCGATCTTGGCAATGGCCGATGCCGGCACGCTGTTCGAGGGACCTCCCATCGCCACGGTCGTGACGATGTGCATCGGTGCAAAGTCTGCAGGGCCACTGAAGGCAGACAATGGAATCATCGCCAAAACAGCCAATGCCACATATTGAACGATCTTCATCGTTCTCTTCTCCACTCCCATGCCAGGCTGCTCAGAGTGCTCTGGGCTGAGCCCGGCTACTCCATTATTACAGCATGCCATAGATGGAATGTGGAGCACAAAACAGCGATTTATGGCCTGTATTCTGCCGCAGTGGCCTTACATCGCCCATATACGGGAAGGAGACGGGTGCCAAAGAACAACCCCCGCCTCCTGAGGAAGCGGGGGTTGGAAATCACGTGTGAAACGAACTGGCAATCAGCCAGATCCGTTGGGTCCATCATCATAGCCGCCGGGACGGAAATCCAGATTGATGTGGTCAATCCTGTACTGGGACCCTGGGCCATCGAGCAGGCCAAACGGTTGGATCTTGACCCGCTGATACATTTTGCCGCTGGCGTTCACGAGCTCATGGTAGTTGGACGTGAATGTACCGAATGTCAACCTGTCGAGCGCTTCTCCAGCTTCAGTTGGCTCTTCAAGGTACGAGTCGGAACTTTGTTGCCAAACCCCGCGTACCCAGTTCCACGTGTGCAGTTCTATCAGCGAACGTACCGGTACGTTAGGCATATCGAACTGCGTCTCGACGAAGTTCCCAATGGGCTGCGAACTGGGAATGGTGTACTCGACAAGCATGTCGACGTAGTGCCCAGGTGCCGAATAGTAGACCGGGCCAGGGCAGTAGAACGATGGGGTGACGTATCCAGAACCGAAGACCATCTGTGAAATGCACACGACATAGATCTCATCAAGTTCACGCAGGCTTGCCAATGCGCCACCTGCATCCACACCCTTGATGAAGTTGTAGTCGGTGACCAGGCCACCATCATCGAGGGCGTAGTCGCCATCAACCACAAGCGCAGTGCCCATGCTGGCGGGTTGAATGATCCGCTGCGGGTTCCAGGGTGCGCCGTCGACCTGCTGGAGGTCATACCCGTAGGTTGGGACGTCGCCAGCATCAAGACGTGCCTGTGAGTTGTAGTTCTGCGTGGTCGGGTTCGTACGCGGTCGACCCTTGTCCCAGACCATCAACTTCAGCATGGTCGGCGCTTGCTTGATGCCATATCGCTGCAGTGAGAAGCCCTGAGTACAGGCGAGTATTCCAGCGACGACAGCAGATGCCGCAGTAGAACCACCGTCGGTCGTGTCGTTCCCGAAGTTGTTGGTATACCCCGCTCGCATTTGAGCCCTGGTATGAGCTCGAATGCTGAGATCAGTAGGATCCGGAGTATTGAATGGGAGGTCAGTCCGGAACGTTTCCGTCAGCCCCATGTCGCCGCCAGTGGTGACGTACGGGCCACCCCAGAAGGAACAGGTGATGGCCGTGTTGACGGAATCTCCTTCTCCATCATCGGGATCATCAACTCCGCCGCCGGGGAAGTCGCTTACGGTGAGCGTGTCGTAGTTGCTGGACCACCAGCGTTGTGCAAACTGATTCGGCATGCAGCCGGCGACGATGGTGACGTCACTGGTCTCTTCGAGGCCAGCGTCAAAGGTGGCGCCGATATCACAGCCCCAGTCACCTGCAGGTGTGACGATCTTGATGCCAGTATCGCTGGCGAGCCCCATCAACACTTGAGCTGATTCGTCGTTGATCAAGCAACTGTCTACACATTGACTGTGCTCGTAATCATGCAGATAGGTGGCGAGCAGGATGTCACCGAACTGCAGCGTGTCAATGGCATTCAGCCATGCAGTGACTTCGCGGAAGCCAAGATCGGCATCAACCAGAGGGAAGAAGTAGGTGTCGGCTTCTGGCGCAACACCTGTGACACCAAAGCCATTCTCCGCGGCGGAGATCAGGCCCAGAATGCCCGTGCCACGCTGTGGGCGGGTTACCTCTTCATCGAAGAGCATTCGGATATTGGGATGTGGGGTATCCCGGCCTTCAAGTTTGATATGGGTGAGATCTTCGTGGATGGCACCTTGAACACCAAGCCCAGGAACGTTGTACTCCTGGATCCATGCAGCAAAATCAAGCACGGCGATCTTGACGCCACGCCCCTTGGTGCCGTTGACGTTGGGCCCGGCCGGGTGGTTTCCTTCGCTGATCTGGGCAAGCCATTCGCCCCACGAGTACAGACCCTGACTTGGTGACAGGGGATTGGATGGATCGGAATCGAGCGTCAGCCCAGATCCGCTCCATCGCTCTGGCAGTGCATTTTGCTGGCCAGTGCCAAGGAGGGGGAAGTTGACCCCTTCAATGGATTGCCATGGCCAGAAGTCAGTCGGGAACGCGTCATCAATCGGATCATCGCCGAGCCCGTCACCGTTGGAATCGTCGGTGGGGTCGTCAAGGTGCAACCCGTACGGGGTTGGAAGCAGGCCAACGCCTTGGGGCATTGCTTCTGCAAGCGCCAGCAAGGCACGATTGTTGGGAACACTGTTGCCTTGCAGGTGGAACTGTAAGGGTGTGTAGTCCGGAGTCGTGACGGAGGCTGCATTGGGGTAGCAAAGAATGCGTGCTTGATCCGAGCAGGAGAATCCAGTGGTGGGATCAATGAATCCCCAGTTCACTCCACAGGCTGTATCCCATGGTGCTCCTGCATTTGCAATGACGACATTGCAGCAGTTGAGGTCGGAGCAGCCAGCTGCTCGCCGTTGGTCATCCGTGCCTGAGAAGCAGCCGTTGCTCGTCAGTGCCATGACCTGGCCACAGGCGGGTGCCCATGGATTAGGCGAAAGGCCAGGGCCAAGGGCAGGGCCGGGAGTGGTGGGAAGGTTGGGGAACCATCGGCCGACGTAGCTTCCCGCGCTGCAGAAACCATCATCAGGAGTAATAACGCCAAGTGCGATTGAGGTGGCGATGTCAGCACAATCCTGTCCCCATGCCGCTACGCCTACTGTAGCGACGCAGCAGTCTGGGCTGATGCTGCAGACTGCATCACAACAGTTGATGTTGCTGCAGAACGGGCCGTTGTAGCACAACGCCGTTGCATTCCATGGAGTTGAGGGGGGGCCAAAGGGTGCCGCCTCGTAGCTGTTGAAGTAGGTTGGGAAGAAGTTGCGGTCCCAGTAGCAATCGCCGTGAAGCAACGCAGCCTGTTCGTCTTCAGGATCGCCTGCGTTACCGCAGTCGGCGATGAAAGGCGCGACATCGACAGCATCATCTTCGCACGTGAGCCCGACTTCTTGATCGTCTGTCCACCAAGGAATGACGCCGGCATCTACCGCAGGGCCAAGATCGCAGAAGAATGGGTTTCCGGCATTGCACTGCCAGAGGGAGACGAAGTTCTGGCATGGTCCGATGACGTCCGGGGGCACGGCATTGAAGTTGCCAGCACACCCGTCGGTATCCGACCAGGCAAACTCAGAGCAATAGCTGTAATCACCGAAGCCCACGTCGAGCAGTTCAGCATCTACTTGATACGAGAGTCTGTATGTCGCTTCTTCCGCATCACCGGCATTCGCCTGTTTTGACGTCGCGATTATCTCGCCAGCTTCTTGGATGGGTTGTTCATAATCTTGGTAAGGGGCATCAAAGGCCCCTCGCAGGCCATCGAATGCGGTCCATCGCTGCTGTTCAATAGTTTGGCAGTTTTCGTTGTAGGTCAGGAAGGTGAAGTTTGTGCCCGCGCCATCATCCAAAGCGCATTCGCCGGCAGGTCCTGCAGTCAATGCTGGGTCGGGCGGAATGCCCGTCCAGATCAGAATGTCGTATGTGACGTTGACGGCCTCTCCCCAGTTGCGATCGAACTGTCCGTATCCCGGAAGTGTTCCTTCCGGCATGGTTGGCCAGTACGTTCCAGCAGCAAGTCCGATGCCATCCGCAAAGGTCCCGTGGATGTCCAAACCTTCGCAGTCGGCTTGGAGTTGGTTGTCACAATCGCCGTCGACGCAGCAGCCACCGAAGTTGCCGCACAAGTCGTTGGAGCAGTCGATGCCGTTTCCGAAGTACGTGCCTTGTGCCTCGCCGCAGACTTCAGATGCGGGGATGTAGTTTTCATCGGCGGGATCACCGACATCCTGCACGATCTGGCAGTTCTTGACGACGAAGGGGTTGCCAGGTCCATCGTTGGAGGTGTTGGCTCCGCCTTCAGCCACAATGTCAACGCCGTTGGCGATCAGAGCGTCAGAAAGCGGAATAGGCGCCACAATCTCATCCATGAAGCAGCATGCGCCGAATTCGGCCCGAGTTGCTTCGCAGATGCCCGAATCGCAGTGGGTGAATGCGCCGCGGTATGCACCGCCGATGCTTCGGCAGTCTGCCATGGTCAGATTTTCACACCCGTCATCCGTGCAGCATGCACCGCGTTCACCGCCGGTCTTTCCGGCCAAGTACCGTTTGGCGATCGCGCCGTCGTTGTTGCTTGAACTGGGGAAGAGGTTGGTTGGATCTTCAAATGCCGTTGCCTGAGGCTT
>JAQWRC010000361.1 GCA_029243925.1 Phycisphaerales bacterium | reverse complement strand
ACGCGTGTGAGCATTGATCCCACTCGCATGCAGGTGGATTGTCCTGGTAACTGTTCAACAGCTCAAGTGCGGTTGCTCTTGACTCAACCAGATGCCAAAGTGTGTAGTAGGCGTTGGCTAGATTACTTTTGAGTGCCCGGCGGATTTCAATATCCACCGAGTTCTCACGAAGTCCACGCTGGGCTGCTTCAAGTGTTCTGGCATATCGCCCCAGTCCATCCCAGCCTCCGAGTTCGCGATTGCACGCCAGCGCACGTTCGGTTGGCGTGGTAGCTGATTCCAATGCTCGTTGAGCGTGGTGTATCAGTTCACGGTATTGCCCTTTTGCGTGTGCGTCACGAGCGCGACTGTCATGATGTTCGAATGACTGTTGGTCGTGAGGTGCAGCGGATTCATCCAGTTTCGCTTGGAGTGCAAAATCGTTGATAAGGCAATCCGTGACATCGCCGATGCTCCAATCGAGGGCGTCGGCGAGTTGGACGACCAGGTCAAGCTTTGGGTTCCCGCTTCCGGGGACCAGCTTTGTTGGATCGCGGCCAAGTGCAGCGGCCAGCTCCTTCCGTGTCCAACTTCGGTATACCTGCGCAAGGTCAAGTAAACGTTCTAGGCGTTCTCTTTTGCTACTGGAATCATGCATTGCTCAGTCTCCTCTCCAAGATTCATGAGTGCGATGTTCGCTGGGCGCCACGCACGTATGTAGTAGGGGTCAGCCCACAAGTGAACCTACCTTGCTCATATGCGCCTCAAGGTAAAAAAGAGAAAAGTCAGTCTGCTTTGTTCCAGCGATGTTCTCAATTAAATAAGAACATGCACTGCAGCAGCCTCAAGGCATTACGCAATCACATGTACTTCTGCGTAAACGCACATTCATCATGTCTCAATGCAGACAACTCAATCAAGAATGCAGTCGTATTTCGCCTTGCTGGTCCAGTTCATCCCTTGCCTGCTCGCCGTGGTGACGGGCTGCCGTGATGTATCGCAGCCAGACATCATTGCTCGTATTCATGTGTCATCGAAACAGGTGAATGGGGCTGCATCAGCGCACGGGGTAGGTGCATGTACGGCTCAAGGTTTGAATCAATGGACGAGGACAAGCTTGATGTGGTTGCGCATCGATCTGCAGCTTGATCTGCCCGGTGCAGGTGAACGTGTGAACATCACTGGCCGGAGTGTGGAAGTGCTTCGTCAACTCGACGCACTGCATGTGCATGATGGCGTAGCTTGCATTCAGGATCGTCACTGGTCCATAGTGCGTTCGGCTGTGAGCCCGCGTTCATACGAAGTGTTCCGCGATGGGCGTCGCATGTTCACGGTTGCGTTCTGATGCCGAGGGCAGCTGTCATGCAGGATCGCGGTGCGGCGTGTCAGGTCGCATGGTAAGGTTGCGAGGATTCAAAAAGGAGTTCGAGCGATGTGCAGATGGCTTGCGTACACCGGGGCGCCAATCAACATGGATGAGTTGCTGCTCAAGCCAGAGCACTCCATGATCGATCAGTCCAAGCATGCATTGCAATCAACGTATGAGATCAACGCTGATGGGTTCGGGGTCGGCTGGTATGGCGCACCTGCTGAGCCAGGGCTGTACCACGATGTGCGTCCGATCTGGAACGATACGAACTTCCACGATCTTTCCCGTCATGTCCAGTCACATCTCTTTCTCTGCCACATCCGTGCTTCATCGGGTGCTCCCGTTGTACGAGTCAACTGCCATCCATTCAGATACGGTCGCTGGCTCTTTCAGCACAACGGCGACATCGGGCAGTTTGGAAAAATACGGCATGCGTTGTCCTCTCGGATCGATCCAGAGTTCTTTGCGAACATGAATGGAGCGACGGACACGGAAACCATGTTTCACCTTGCGCTCACGTATGGACTGATGGATGATCCAGTCACGGGCATGCGTCGCATGATTGAGGACGTCGAATCACATCGTACTCAGGCCGGTATTGAAGATCCCTTTCGAATGACAGTGGCTGTTTCGGATGGTGAGTCGCTGTGGTCATTCCGGCATGCGAGTCATGGCGTTCCGCCTTCGCTGTATCACTCGACATCGAAATCAGCGCTCAAGGATGCGCCTGATTCTAGTTTTACATTGCCCGATGATTCCGTGATCATTCTTTCCGAGCCTTTGGATTCGGTCAGTGAGCACTGGGTTGAAGTCCCTCCGTCCTCGACCCTGATCGTCCAGCCGGGCAATGCCGAAATTCAACCGCTGTTTGGGTGATTCAATGGGAAAGCCGATTTGTCTTCTGCTGCTCTCGTTCGGGTTGGGCATTGCATCCGAGGTGGCATTGTTGCTTAACTGGCGCATCCTGGCGGCCCATGGTCCCGTCGGGAGGGGCATTGTCGATTTCACATGGATTTGGCCTCTGGTGTGGCTTGGCATGGCCGCGACTGCTCTCGGCTGCATCTTCATCGTGCGCACGATGAAGGTGCCAACGGTCCAACTGGGCGATCGGAAGACTGCGGGAATGATGACGCTTCAGTTGCTCATCCCAATGCT
>JAQWRC010000359.1 GCA_029243925.1 Phycisphaerales bacterium | reverse complement strand
CGTCGTTGCGGCGTTGTACCTCGACAACCGCGGGGGCATCACCCGTTCCATTGATCGCGAAGACATGGAATATTGCGCCGGTGTTTCCAAGATGGCATCACTTGCCTTCGCCAACCTGTCCCGGGCCGATCTCGAGCATCGTCTCGTCGCGGAGCGACAGGATCTTCTGCTGGGTACCGTTCGCGCACTTGTCGCGGCAATTGACGCCAAGGACACCTATACCCGGGGCCACTCCGAGCGTGTTGCATGGCTCGGTCGTGCACTTGGTGCCGCCGTGGGCCTGGGCAAAGATGAACTTGATGCGCTGCATCTCTGTGGGCTCGTTCATGATGTTGGAAAGATCGGGATTCCTGAAGCCATCCTTCGCAAGCCGTCGCGATTGACGGACGAGGAATACGACGTCATCAAGACGCATCCCGCCACGGGCTGCCGCATTCTCGATGGCGTGCAGCAATTGTCGGGTTTGCTTGATGGAGTTCGATCGCACCATGAACGCTGGGACGGCGGCGGCTACCCAGATGGGCTTGCCGGCGAAGCCATCCCATTCTTCGGCCGACTTCTTGCGGTTGCTGATGCATATGACGCGATGCGTTCGGCGCGTGCCTATCGTGGCTCATTGGACATCGATCACGTCACGGAAGAAATACGGAGTGGCGTAGGGACGCAGTTCGACCCTGATCTAGCCACAGCATTCTTGACGGTTGACCTGAGCGAATACGAGCGAATGCTCTCGGAGCACGTCGCTCAGGATGCACACGGATCCTGATCAGTTCGTCTCGGGCTTTGTCCGGAAGAGCCAGATTCGATATGACGTTCCTGCTTCTGGTGCAAAGAGTTCCGCCTTGAGATTCGTGCTCCCGCTGGAATCGAAGGCGATGCAGGGATACCAGTCCTCCGCATCATCTTCCGCAACGACCTTCTGGTCATCAGCGCCGGTTTGAACCAGTCTCATGTCCAGTGGCTTGTGGTCTTCCGAGATGGCCGTGATCAGATACGGACCCGCTTCTTGAAGGTTCAAAGCTTGCGTGGCGGCATGTACACGCAGCGTGTCGTGCTTGGCATCGATGGAGCCGTTCCAGCGACCAACTTCGACCGCCTCCAACGTTGTTCCGTCACGACGCTCGAGTCCTTCAAGCCACTCAGTCTTGACCTGTTTGAGCACGATCTCCGCGGTTATGGGCTTGGCGTTCGCCTCGCGCAGGGTGTATCGCATCTCCTGTGCGTCGGTGCCGAGCAGGATGCGTCCCCGCAGTGTTGCGGCCGCATCACTGGAAATACTGATGGCCTTGAGGCCCGGTCGAATTTCAATGAACTCCTTGATGACCACACCGTTCGTTCCTTCAAACTCAAATATGACCGGGCCATCGGCTTCGGCGGCCAGCAGGTATTCGCCCTTGGCAGCCAACTCGATTTCCAGTTCCTTCGCGAACATCTCCATTCCCAAGGTGTCGCCTGCAACGAGCACCAGTGAACCGGCGTTCAGTGAATCAGCATCGAACACCCCATCACTGATGGAACGGGATTCAATGAAGTTCTGACCGCCGAAATCAATGGAGATCTGAGATTCCCAACCTGCGACAAGCGCTTCCAGATCAACGTCTTTTTCTTCCACCTTCCCGGACACGTAGAGTTGCTTGATCTCATCATTCCAGAATGACGATCGGATGGCATGGGTTCGCTCGTCATCTTCGAGCAGTTCGCCGACAAGATTCGATCGTTGTGCAAAGTTCACGCCGACGCCGGTGGGGATGCGTCGATCTCCAAGCATTGCAAAGTTGACGGCGCTGAGCACTCCGACGACCTCGCCTCGACTGTTGATGAGCGGGCTGCCACTGGCGCCACCTGTTGCTGGCAATGAATGTTGCAGCAGCGTATTGAGTGACCCAGGAGACTGTTCATCCTCCGAGGTATTGAAGTCGGTGGTTATTGCGGTCAGTCGGCCGAACTGCATCTGGGGCGTTGGACGTTGCAGGTTGACGCCTTCGACGGCCATGTTCTCCATCGGATACCCGACGTATCCCACGGGTTCACCCGCTGAAAGTGCGTCATGCACTTCCGGGCCGGCCAATTTCAGAGGCGGCGCAAGTTGCTCATGATCGCCTGCCGCAATCGTCAGCAGGGCTACGTCGCATCCAGAACCAGCTGAACGTACACGCTCCATATCCTTCACCGCGTTGAATCGCACCGGTACATAGCCGCGCCACAGATCGGCGAATTCGCCATAGCCTGGGTGCACTTCAATGCCGGCGACGTTGATGTTCACGGGGTCACTGCCCTCGCGACTCGCCGAACGAAGCAGCATGCGTGCCTTGCTTCCGATTTCGTTGAACCGTTCAGCGACATGTGCATTTGTTGCCAACGTGCCCGGAGCAACGACCCATGCCGTTCCGAACCCGAGCTCACTGCCATCTGATTTCTGATAGATGACCAGATACGTCGAGTTCGCAGCCTGTTGCAGTGCAGCTTGCAACGCATCGTTGCCGCTGTTGGCCGCCAGTTGGGCATATTTTTGTTCCAGGCGATCGACGCCAGCGACTTGCTTGGTGACGACATCGACTTGAGTTTGCAGGATCAGGAACACTGCGGCGACGACGAAGAGCAATGCAACCAATCCGCCGAGGGTGTTTCGTTTGGCCGTGCTCGCCTGTGCATCAAGTTGTGCTTCTCGAGCTGGCCTCGATGCGCGCCGTGCAATTTCCTCTGGATCAATTTCCTGAGGTGTCGTGGCGGCGAGTCCGGCATTCTTCTCCCAACTGACGGCGAGCTTTGGTCCTTTAGGGCCGATTTGCAGTTCTGATTCCAGTGGAAGAATGCAGCCGCCTTCGACGAGCGTGCCATTGAGTTGCACGGCCCGGTCCGAGCCCATTTCCAGAAAGTAGCGACCGCTGCTTCGTGTGATCGTGCAGTGCTCGCGTCCAACCATCGTCAAGTCCGGAGGAAAGACAACCTGGCATCGCTCAGGGTCACGCCCCAGTTGAATTTGCTCGATATCGTCCGTGAACTGCAATGACTGGTTTGCATTCGGACCATCAAGAAATGTGACGTGTAATGGCATGGTGGGCCCCTTTGGCGTTGAAATCGATTCTAACCACATCCTCTCGCATCACCTAGTAGGCTGTGTCCTTTATGCGACACCGCATTACGACAAGTTGTCCTGCCAAGTTGAATCTTGCTTTGGCTGTTGATGCTCCACGTGAGGACGGATTCCATCCAATATCCTCCTGGATGGTTACGGTCGATTTTGCAGACGACCTTGTCGTGACAATGCTCGATCCCGGCGATTTATCTCGGTATGCCGTACTTTGGGATGAAAATGCTCCTCAGCAAGCTGAAATCGACTGGTCCATTCGTGATGATCTCGCGGTCAGGGCCCATCAGGCGGTCGAACAGCATGTGGGCCGCCCCCTGCCGATTCAGATGAAGCTCACGAAACGCATCCCCGTTGGCGGTGGCCTCGGCGGCGGTTCTTCAGATGCTGCCGGAATGCTTCGGGCCGTCAACAGCCTCTTTGATCTGAAAATCCCGGACGAGGACCTGCATGCTTTGGCGGCATCACTGGGCAGTGATGTCTCGTTTCTGCTGCATGGTGGCAGTGCATTGGTGCGGGGGTTGGGCGAGACGATTGAATCGCATGCAACGCTTCCCGTCCTGTCTGCGGTGCTTGTGCTTCCATCATTCTCCTGTTCGACCGGAGTGGTCTACAACGCATTTGATGATCTTCCACGGTCCTCATTTCGGGGTGGAGAGGTTGAAGCTCTGGCGGCAGCCTGTCCAGACGGCACGTCCTTCTTCAATGACCTGGCCGGACCGGCCATGACCGTTGAGCCTGCATTGCACGATCTTCACGCCCGCTTGAGGGCCTATACGGACGAGCCAGTGCACATCAGTGGCAGTGGTTCCACGCTCTTCATACCCTGTTCAGATTCCATGCATGCGGGCGCTCTGGCGGCTGCAGTGCATGATCACTTTGATGTGCCCGCAGTGGCAGTGACAACCTGTACGCTCGAACCGGACCTTCTGGAAACCACGCCATGACGACCTATCCACCACCCAACGACTTCGTGCCAGCTGACCTCGATGGCAGTGATTGGGGGCAAATCGAACCTCTGTACAAAGCGCTCATCGAACGAGAGCTCAAATGCGCCGGATGCCTCAGCCAACTCCTCATCGATCGCAGCGAATTGGATGCCGCGGCGAGTGAAGCGCAGGCCAACATCTACATCCGCATGACCTGCCACACCGATGACGAGGCGGCCAACAAGGCGTACCTCGACTATGTCGAGAACGTGGAGCCGAAGTTGAAGGAAGTGTCCTTCCAACTTGACCGGCGGATCGTGCAGTGCCCGTTCGTCGATGATCTCGATCAGGATCGATACGGCGTCTACCTTCGCAATCTCGATGCCGATGTGACGCTCTTCCGCGAGGAGAACATACCCCTGCAGACCGAGGACTCGAAACTCGGGCAGCAGTACGACGAAATCAACGGCGCCATGATGGTCGATTTCCAAGGTGAGGAGCGGACCATGCCCCAGATGGCGAGGTTCGTGCAGGTGACGGACCGATCGGTCCGTGAATCGGCCTGGTCTGCCATCGTGCAGAGGCGGTACGTCGATCACGAACGGATCGATGATCTGTTCGATCAGATGGTCAAGCTTCGACATGAGGTGGCGATCAACGCCGGGCACGAGAACTTCATGGAGTATGCATTCGCCTCGATGCATCGCTTCGACTACACCCCTGCCGACTGCCAGCAGTTCCATCAGGCTGCGCGTGAGATCTGCGTGCCCGTGTACCACACGCTCAATGCGGAGCGGACCTCGGCACTTGGTGTTGATTCGCTTCGTCCATGGGATCTCGATGTCGACGTACAGGGACGCGATCCACTCCGGCCCTTCGAGAATGCGGATGAAATGGTCGAGCGGACTTCCGCGATGTTCCATCGCATGGACGGTTCACTTGGCACGATGTTCGATTCACTACGAAGCGGAGACTGTCTCGACCTCGAGTCCCGCAAGGGGAAGGCGCCCGGTGGGTACCAATACGATCGAGATCGCAGACGTGTGCCGTTCATCTTCATGAACGCCGCCGGTCTGCAGCGTGATCTTGAAACCATGGTGCACGAGGCCGGTCACGCCTTTCATGCGATGCTGTCCCGCGATGAACCACTGGTCGCCTACCGCACGCATTTTCTCCCGATCGAGTTTGCGGAAGTGGCTTCGATGAGCATGGAACTGCTTGCGCATCCATATCTGGACGAGTTCTATGACAGCGATGCAGCAAATCGGGCCCGGCGGACGCATCTGGAGGGCATCGTTCGTACGCTCTCCTGGATTGCCACCATCGACGCCTTCCAGCATTG
>JAQWRC010000250.1 GCA_029243925.1 Phycisphaerales bacterium | reverse complement strand
CTGGCCAAACTTGGCATGGGTGAAGTGGGCTCGGTGGACAATGTCGGCCCATGGTCGGCGACACTTGTACGAATGTGCTTCGGAAGTATTGGTGCGGCTGTGATGCTTGGAGCATTCATCGCGGCGCGATCGACTCGAGCTTCAGTTGCGGCGAAGACCAGTGCATCGCCACGAACATCTCATGGCAAGGTGGCTCTTTGCATTCTCGTAGGCGCGATTTTCGGGCCGGTGCTTGGCGTCTGGCTTGGACTCGTGTCGATCGAACGGATCGACGCCGGTGTGGCGGCGACATTGATGAGCCTATCGCCCATTCTGATTCTTCCCGTGGCGAAAATCGTCGATCAGGAGTACATCAGTGCACGCGCCATATGTGGTGCAATCCTGGCCGTGATGGGTGTTGCCGTACTCGTCATGGCGACGGGAAAGGCATCTCCCTCCACTCAAGAGGAACTGTTAATGAGACTGGACAGATCATCGCCTGAAGTGACATCAACGGGATCAGTTCCCTTGTTGAATATCCTTGCGGCAGAGCCAAGCAGTTCGATCGACTCGTCCTGAATGTCAAGGAAGCCGCCTTCCCACAGGCCTACGACAGTCGTGTCGTTCATTTCATGAAACTCACGTATTCGATCGTCACGTGTTTCACCACAATGCTCAATCAGTTCCTCCCCGAGCTGCACCATCGTCTGGCCGTTGAAATAGTGGGCGTTGACCTGAAAGGGTACGAGCCCGAGTGTTTCGAATGAATCGGGCATGGTGATCGGCATGTCGTTGGTCGTCTGCATGGTGGGGCAGGCAACATTCGTCCCCGCGCTGACTCCCATGTAGGGGAGGCCTTCCCGGACCCGCTTCCTGATCGTACTCATGACGCCGGTGCGATGCAGATCCGCGGTGAGTCGGAATGTATTCCCTCCCCCGATGTAGATTCCATCACAGCGTTCAATCGCATCGCACGGGTCATCGAATGTATGAATGCCTTCAAGGCGATATCCGGCATGAAGCCCATTCTCGATCATGAGATTCACGTAGCGGTCATGATCGTGCAGGGCCCAGGGGATGAACAGGATCCGTTCGATATCCCCAAAGTGTCGTTGCATCGCCTGAACGTAGATTGCCCTGCGTTCTTCGGTTCGAAATCCGCCGCTGCCAAGAAGTGCTTTCATGTGGGAACCGTACCCGGTACGCTCATTCCATGCTGTCACCGATTCTGGCCATCATGCTGACCGCAGCGCCACCGGCGTTCGAGACCTACTGTTTCGAATGTCATGGCGATGGCATGGCCAAGGGACGGCTTGCGCTTGATGAGGTGTTTTCAACCCGGACGCATGATGACGCAGACGCTTGGATTGCTCTCCGGTCCCGCCTGCGACATCGCGATATGCCTCCGGAAGGCGAACTACGCCCGACGGATGCCGAGTATGAGCACATGGAGGAATGGATCGCGGAACAGATCGCCGTACTGGCTGCGTCGGCTGCGTCACCGGGTCGCGTGGAGTCGCGTCGGCTGAACAACGTTGAATACGCGGCAACGATCGAATCCCTGTTTGGTGTCACCATCGATGTGATGAATCGATTCCCGGCGGATACCGCCGGCGAAGGATTTGATACCACGGCCGATGTCCTTGCAATGCCTCCACTGCTCCTGGAGAAATATTTCGATGTCGCTGAAGAAGTGGCATGGCAGTCGATTCATGACGAGGACAACCCGGGCTGGATCGAACGCAGAGTGGAAGCAGAATCACTGAGCACGAGGGGCCGTGTTTCGGGTCGACGAGGTGCTCAGTGGATGCCATCACGTGGCGCAGTTGGTGCGGCGTTTCAGCTCCCACGTTCGGGTACGTATCGGATTTCATTTGGCGGGTACGGTCAGCAGGCCGGGGATCAACCGGTTCGAATGCAGTTGCGAGTCGATGGCGAGGCGCACGATCTGGTGGATGTTCCTGCCACGCAATCGAATCCAGGCATCTACGAGCGTACGCTCGAGTTGAATGCGGGGCCGGTCGATGTCGAGTTGGTGTTTGTGAATGATTACTACCAACCACAACATCCGGATCCGAATGAACGTGATCGCAACGCAGCAGTGCAGTGGCTTGCCGTTTCCGGTCCGATTGACGTGGTTGAACCGACGGCATTCCAAGCGGCATTGCCTGCTCCCGTTGCCGGGGAACGTGCCGATTCCCATTTACGTCGCATGCTCGAGCAGGTGTTGCCCCGAGTGTGGCGAAGGCCGATGGATGAAGCGGATGTGGAATCGATGTCAGCTTTGGCGAGAGAGGCGTGTGGTCCGCAATCTTCTTCAATGGTTCGGCTGCGAACCTGCATTACCGCCATGTTGGTGAGCCCTTCCTTCCTGCTTCGTATTGAGCAGGAACCGAATGGCTCGGCCGCAGTTCATTTGTCTGATCATGAGTTGGCGACACGCATGTCATACTTTCTCTGGAGCACGACACCCGACGACCAGTTGCATGCCGCCGCATCCAATGGGAGTTTGAGCACGGCGTCAGGACGGCGAGCGCAGATCAATCGTCTGCTGGATGATCCTCGGTCGATTGCCTTGGCTCAGCACTTTGCGACGCAGTGGTTGCAGATCCGATCACTTGGCGAGCGGACCCCGGATCCCAGGCGATTTCCCGAGGTCGGTCCGGATCTGCTTCGTTCCATGGAAAATGAAACAATCGCGCTGTTCGACATGACCGTTCGCGAAGATCGTTCCATATGGGAGCTTCTGGATTCGGAACACACCGTGATTGATGAAGCACTTGCAGAGCACTATGCACTTGAGTGGCCGGAAGATGCGCAAGAGACGCACCGGTTTGCGGAAGCGGTTGGGG
This sequence comes from Phycisphaerales bacterium, assembly GCA_029243925.1. Classification (GTDB taxonomy): domain Bacteria; phylum Planctomycetota; class Phycisphaerae; order Phycisphaerales; family SM1A02; genus SP202. The sequence goes on along the minus strand of JAQWRC010000250.1, from coordinate 18 downwards.
CAGGAGTATTATCTGATC
>JAQWRC010000355.1 GCA_029243925.1 Phycisphaerales bacterium | reverse complement strand
CAGGCTGCCGTTGGCTTCCCTCATGGTGATTATGCTCTGTTGTGCATCGATGCCCATTTCAAATCGAGGCGAGGTCGTGCTGTCGCCTTCTGCGGCAAATGCAAGTGACATGCCTGATGCACGTGGCTGCATTTGCAGGCTGGGCTTGCCGGTGTCGTAGTAGGTTGACATTGCTCCACCGTGTTCGGTGGCCAGCAGTTCGACGGCTCGTTCAGTCGTGCCGGCATGAAGACTGAATCGACCACGCCCTTGAGCGGAATCCAGTCGCGTGGCCCGCTTGCCTTCGGCATTCCACGTTGCCATGACGCCGCCTTCTGGAGACGCCCAGGCGCCGACGACACTCTCCCCGGCATTGTTCCACAGGGCGAAGTCGCCACCCTGCTCATTGGCTGAAAGCCGGATGACGTTGCGGCTTGCCGTATTCCAGACGTCAAGTTGTCCTCCAGTTGCATTGGCGGAGAGGCCGATCACGACCTTGCCCTGATCGTCGACAATCTCGAGTTTCGACATCTGGATGTGCTGGAATCGTGTGTAGTCCGCTGCAGCCATGATGCCGATGCCGATGACAGCCAACAGGCCGCCAGTAAGCATTCGATGGCGACGCAATTGAGCATCGCGACGTGCAAGTCGAGATTCAAGTGCCTCGAGGCGTTCGATGACGGTGGGTGATGTGTTCACGGTCTGTCTCCTGTGGATGAGCAGACCGGGTTGTACCACACTGGCGATCTCGGTGTGCCTATTCAGTCTCTGGATTCATGGGCCGCTCGCGGTGGGATGGTTGCCCAACCGCGTGCGTAGAGGCTGCTTGGGACGGCGAGGTAGCCTGGGTAGCCCTGCCTCGCCTGCTCAAGCACATCCCGATCCAAGGTCACCAATCCGATGGGATCGGTTGTTTCCAAAAGCACTTCTCCAGTGGGGGCGACGGCAATGGAAGGTCCGCCGATGAGTACGTCCTGTTCAGGTCCAGGTCGATTCACAGAGAGCATGTATGTGCAGCAGGTGAGTGCGTTGGCGATGAATACCGGTCTCCATTTCCAGTACGTGGCTTCTTCCGTAGATCGTGGTCCAAGAATGCATTCGCAGCCCCGCGCCGCGAGCAGTTGTGCGCCGGCAGGGCGATTCATGTCGCTGCAGATCTGGACGCCCATCGACCATCCGAATGCATGGACTGGCGAGGGTGGATCATCGCCGGCGTCGTAATGGTCACACTCATGAAAGCCTGGTTCGTCGGGGATGTGGATCTTTCGGTACCGGTGAATTGGTGTGCCTTCAGAGTCGAAGAGTACGCACGTGTTGAATCGACGTCCGGTATTCGTGCGTTCTATCAAACCACCGAGCAGGCCGATTCCAGTTTCAGCTGCCACTTGGGAAAGCATGGAGTGCCGTGGGCCGTCGGCTGCTTCTGCATCTTCATCACGAGGTTCAGGCGTTGCCGGTGACCACGGAAGCACGACTATTTCAGGAAGAACAGCAAGCTGTGCGCCCTGCGATTTCGCTTCATTGAGTGTGGCGGAC
>JAQWRC010000351.1 GCA_029243925.1 Phycisphaerales bacterium | reverse complement strand
TGGAAGCCGCCTGTCCTTCATGATGTTCCTGCAGTACGCCATCTGGGGGGCGTGGCTTCCAATCCTCTATCCATTCCTTCTTGGATATAGAGAATTCACCTTGAGCCAGACCGGCATCTGCCTTTCAGCGGGTGCCGTCGGCGCCATCTTTGGGCCATTCATCGCAGGCCAGTTGGCCGACCGTGTCATGTCAACGGAGAAGTTGTTGGGCATCAGCCATCTGATCGGCGCAGGGCTCGTCTACATGCTTGGCGTGACGCAGACGTTTGAGACCTTCGCGATTGTTTCCGGTGTGTATGGATTCGTCTACGCGCCAACCATAGCGCTGACGAATTCCCTTGCATTGCACCACATGCCTGATCGCGATCGTGACTTCGGGTTTGTCCGCTTGTGGGGAACCGTTGGCTGGATCGCTGCAGGCATCGTGGTGGGACAATATCTGTTCCGATACGCCACGCCGAGTGAAGGAACTCTCGCGGACATCAAAGGAGCTCAGGACGCCGGGCGGATCTTCGCATTCTCACTCAGCGCAGGGCTTGGTCTGCTCATGGGGCTGTTCTGTTTCACGCTGCCCCACACTCCGCCATCGAAGGAAGAGGGCAAGAAACTCGCATGGGCTGAAGCATTGGGTGAAATTACGCTGCAGCCATTGCTGACGTTGTTCATGGTTGCCGTCCCGGTGAGCATGATTCACCAGTTCTACTTCGTGTTCACAAGTGAATTCGTGTCAGGCATACAGAATGCAGCTGGAAGTGACAGTGCCGACTCATTCGCCGCAACGATCAATCAAGTGCTCGGCGTCGGCGGCGGTGGCTTGATGACGATTGGGCAGATGAGCGAGATCGTCGTTCTGGCGTGCATGCCACTGCTGGCGAAGGGAATGAGCAAGAAGTCATTGTTGCTGATAGGGCTGGTCGCTTATGCGGCCCGGATGGCGATCTTCGCCTACGCCCCTTCGCTCCTGCCCGTTCTGGTGGGCGTCGCGTTGCACGGTCTGTGCTTCGGCTGCTTCATCTTTGTCGCCTTCATGGTCGTCGATGAGTACACGACGAAGGATGTCAGAGCAACGGCTCAGAATTTATTCAACCTGGTCATTGTCGGCATCGGCATCATCGTTGGCAGCTGGTTTGCAACCGGTGTCGTCGGTGAATGGGCGGCATCAAGCGGCGAGATGGACTTCGTCAAACTGTTCTCCGTCCCCATGTGGATGGCACTGGCGTGTCTGTTCATCATGGTTGTCGCCTATCCTGGCAAACGCAAGGCGACGTGAATCTGCGCCGTTTCAAAGATCACGGGCTCCGCAAGCAACTGCTTGCGGAGCCCGCTTGTCTTTGTGTCGGGTATATCAGGCCGAGGGGTCGACGTTGCGGTAGGCCTCGATGAGGGCGACCTCGCCTTCCTTGCCGCCGATGCTCTTGCCGTGTTCCATGCCCACGATGCCCGTGTAGCCACGGCCGTGGATGTGCTTGAACACGTTGGCGTAGTTGATCTCGCCCGTCCCCGGCTCGCGTCGGCCGGGGTTGTCTCCGACCTGGAAGTAGGGGATGGAGTCCCAAGCGGCATTCATATGATCAATGAGATTGCCCTCGGTCGCCTGTTGGTGATAGAGATCCTGCAGGATCATGCACGATGGCGAGTCGACCGCCTTCATGATCTCAATCGATTGCGGTGTGTATTGCAGAAACTGACCGCGGTGATCCCGCCAGTTCAGTGGTTCACAGACCATCACGATGCCGTGGGGTTCAAGTACGGCCGAGGCCTGCTTGAGCGATTCGATCACGTGTGCCGTCTGCTGCTCCATCGGCATGTTATCGTCGACTTCGCCGCAGACGACAGTCATCCACGTGGCGTTGCATCGTTTGGCAACCTCGATCGAGTCCTTGGCGTTCTGGACGAACTTCGCCCGCTCGTCCGCTTTGCCGGTTGTGATGCTCGGGTACCAAGCTCCGTCCATGTTCATGACGAACACGCCCATTCGCATGTCGTTTCGCTCAAGCGCTTCGGCGATGCGCTGCTGATCCTCGATTGAGCGACCACGCATGCCGTTGTCCTCGATCGAGCGGAATCCAGCCTCGGCCATGAAGTCGATCTGGTCGATCATGTCGTTGCCGGCATGATTGTTGAACATGCCGAAGTGGGGCGCGTAGTCGAGGGTGAAGGT
>JAQWRC010000004.1 GCA_029243925.1 Phycisphaerales bacterium | reverse complement strand
TGGCAACGTCATTCAGCCATGTGATGCCCGACTGGACAGCCTCGCTGATCACATTGTCTCCAATCAGCGGTTGAGATGCGGCAGATTCGATGTTGGGTTGATCGGCGGCAGTGGTCATCTGGCGCATCATACCTTGTGGAGCACGTACATTTATTCGCAGTTGGAGCCTTTAGGGGGGCTCGTTCTTGACTTGGCGTGATCCACTGGCATGATGGATGTTTCGGAGTAGTACCTCATGCCATTCAGATGTCCCATTGCCGTATTCGCGTGTTTTGTGGTGGCTTCGGCCGCAACAGGCGGCTCGGTCATGGATGGGTACACCCTATTCAATACGCTTCAGGGGCCACAGGCCTACCAGACAACCTTGATCGACAATGATGGAACTATCGTTCATCAGTGGATCTGTGAAAGCTCGGTTGCAAGCACACCGTATCTGCTGCCAGGTGGCGAACTGATTCGGCCAGCCCGCGCACCGGGAATCATCTATCTCGACGGCGCCGCTTGGGGTGGACTGATCCAGCGCATCGCGCTGGATGGCTCGGTGCTCTGGGAGTTCACTTTTTCCGACGAGAACAACCAGCAGCATCACGATATCTGCCCGATGCCCAATGGAAACGTGTTGCTGGTTGCCTGGGAGCGCAAGAGTGAGGCCGAGTTTGCCTCATTGGGACGGCAGGACCTCGACGGAGAAGTATGGCCGACGCAGATCGTTGAAGTCCAGCCGTTGTCTGGAGGCGGGAGCGAGATCGTCTGGGAGTGGCACCTCTGGGACCACTTGATTCAGGATGTTGATCCATCGCTGCCCAACTACGGTGTGGTTGCTGACCATCCCGAGAAGTTTGACGTCAATGCAGGCAATCTCCATCCGAATGGCGGCGATTGGATTCACGTCAACGCACTGGATTACCACCCTGAGCTCGATCAGATCGTGTTCAGTTCCAACAGTCTCGATGAGATCTACATCATCGATCACGGCACCACGACCGAAGAGGCGACGGGTCCGGCCGGTGACTTTCTGTACCGGTGGGGCAATCCGGCCAACTATGACCGTTCCGGTCCGCATGTGCTGTGGAATGTTCATGGCGTGAATTGGATCGACCCCGGCCTGCCGGGTGAGGAGGATCTTCTGCTGTTCAACAACGGCAATGACGACAAGTCCTCCGATCTCATACAGTTCACGCCACCGCTACTTGCCGACGGGACCTACGACATCGACCCCATTGATCCGTTCGAGCCGGTGCCCGGTGACTACACTTTCTTCTACGAGTCCCCGGATTTCTTCGGGAGCCACCTGTCGGGTGTCTATCGTCTGCCCAACGGCAATACGTTTGCGACCAATGGACCCGGGCAGGAGGTTCGTGAATTGAATGCTGCCGGCGAAGTCGTGTGGCAGTACTTCACCTCTCAGCGGATCATGCGAGCCAACAAATACCCAACTGATATTCTCGATCCTGTATGCAGTGGAGACATGAATGATGATGGCACGGTCGGCGTCGACGATCTGCTGGCGATCATCGGCGGTTGGGGCAGCCCGTATGACGTCGATGATCTGCTTTTGGTCATCCAGTCCTGGGGCGAGTGCGGCTGAACGCTGTCAGTTTGCTGTTTCACGCTTTGCGGTGATGAAGTAGAATTCGAGCCTCATGTTCTCTCGCCTCCCTATGAAGTTGACCGCGGCCCTGCTCATCGGCCTGCCCGTGCTCATCGTGGGGCTGCTGTTGTCGATGATGTGGCATAGTCAATCGCGAGAATCCGTGAAGGAACTTGCGGGCTCAGATCTCAAGCAGTTGCACTCACTAGTCTCGATCAAGATCAACGATCTCCTGTCGATACCGTCTCGAGTGTGCCGACTGAATCAGCAGCTGATCCAGGAGAATGCGCTTGATCCAGACGACCTGGATTCCTGGTGGCCCATCTATTCGCGAGAGTTCGATTCATTTGGAATGCTCAGTTCCATCGTGTGGGGTGACGCTGATGGGCGTGCACTTTGGATAAGTCGTTATAGCGATGGTGATATCTACTGGGCGGTTAAGCGTGATGGTTCATCGGAGAACATGGATCAATGGCGTCTTGCCCCGGATGGCACCTTGCAGGATATGCCTCCGGTTGTATTTTCATACGACTTGTTTGAGCGGCCATGGTTTCAAGCGCCTGTAGCTGCTGGTGGACCAGCGTGGACGGATCCATTCACTTGGGCTGGTGGGGCCAAAGAAGGACCTGCAACGTTGGGTATCTCCTACGGGATCCCCATCTACCATCCGGACGGGACGTTGCAGGGCGTCGTTGATGCGGATTTGTCATTGAATGATCTTTCGACATTTCTTCGGACCATCGTCATCGGTCGCAGTGGAATGACAGCTGTCATCGAAGGCCAGGGACGTATTCTGGCAACTTCAAGCCAGCTGGAATTCATCGCCCCAGATGGCACGCTGCGTCGGATCAGTGAAGTTGATGACGTCCGTGCCAGTGCCGCGTCGGCCATGCTTGGCGAGGTTCCTTCCACAAAGTCTTACTCGGGCAGCATCGAATCTGACGAGATTGTGTATTACATGCAGGTGACCCCGGTCGGGAAAGAGTTCGGGCTTGATTGGTCTCTGGTGTCGATCGTGCCCGAGCAGGATTTTCTCGGCGAGATTAATGCTGGCTTTCGACAAAGCTCGATTGTGAGTCTGATTGCTGTGGTGCTCGCCATTCTGGTGGGACTTCTTTCAACGCGTTGGCTTGTTGCCCCGCTTCGGACACTGGTTGAATCGGTGCGCCGCATTGGGCAGGGTGATTTGCAGACACGTGTGCATATTCGACATGCATCTGAATATGTGGAACTCAGCAATGCAATCAATGAAATGGCGTCAGGACTCCAGGATCGGATTCATGTCCGTGAACGACTTGAGGCGACGACGCAATCCATGCTTGACGCCATGATCGCCATGGATCATCGAGGGAGAATCGTGGAGTTCAACAAGGCGGCCGAAGTTATCTTCAACTACACCCGCGAAGAGGTGATGGACCAGCCTTTGGCTGAGTGCATCATTCCGCCGGACCTTCGTGCGGCGCATGCGGCTGGCATGAAGCACTACCAGTCGACCGGTGAGGGGCCGGTGTTGAACAGTCGCATTGAGATCACAGGCATGAAATCAGATGGAAGTCTCTTCCCAATCGAGTTGACCATTGTTCCGTTTGATTTCGAGGGCGGGAAGCATTTTACCGCCACCATTCGTGACATTACCGAACAGAAAGCACGGCAGGATGAGCTGGATGTGTTGCGAGAGCGTGAGGATCTGCTCCGGCGTGAGCTTGATCACCGGGTGAAGAACATGCTGGCCCAGATTTTGACATTGGGTCGGCAGACCGCCGAGCGTGCGGAGTCGGACGTCGAACTGCTGGATGCTCTGGTCGGCAAGATATTCAGTCTGTCGAGTGTTCATGAACTGCTTGGAAAGTCAGGACAGTCTGCGCTGAAGTTTGCTGATCTGCTTACGCTGTGCTGCCAGCCGTACATCCAGGATGATGCGCAACTGGTACTCGATGGCGCGGACTTGCTGATTCGGCCTCAGGCCGCGATGTCACTTTCATTGGTGTGCAATGAGTTGGCCAACAATTCCAAGAAACATGGCTCGCTCAAAAACGCTGGCGGTGAAGTGCATGTTTCCTGGCATGTCGAGCAAGGCCTGCTGAAGTGGACATGGCTCGAGCGTGGTGGGCCTGAAGTGCCTTCGGAAATTCAGCCGAGTTTCGGGATGCAGATGCTTGAATCATTGATCCCGTATGAACTGGAAGGTGAAGTCGACATACTTCTTCCCCCGGAAGGGCTGGTGCTCAAGAGTTCAATCCCACTGGAGCGCATCGAATCGTCTGGTTGAGCACGACTCAGACATTCGAGCCGAAGTGCTCTCGCAGAAATGCCGTCCGGTAGGTGAAGATCTTCATCACATCCTTCTGAACGAAGAGATAATTGATCAGACGTCCGCCCAGCACGCGGTAGCGAATGGTGTCCTGCATCATGGTGCTTTCGCCCAGATCGAAGAATCGATGTTCGTGGATCCACTGCCGGTAGGGGCC
>JAQWRC010000348.1 GCA_029243925.1 Phycisphaerales bacterium | reverse complement strand
ATCAAACTTCAAGAGGCCCGGATCACGCAACATCTGCGGGCAGACCGTGCGGCCAAGCTCCTCCAGAGTCGGGACAATGTTGCGATCCTGCCATTCGTAGTTCACATAGGCGCCGATGCCGTATTCGCCCTCTGCTTCACGCAGATAGATCACGCCGTTGGTGGGGCCGATCTTTTCAAGCAGGTACTCAAGTGACGTGCGGAGCATCTGCTCGACATCCAGCTCCTGGCTGATGAGCGTCCTGAACTCGGTCGTTGTTTCGACGATGGACATCTGGTCCTTGATGTTCGACCAGGCGGAAGCAAGATCTCCGCAGAGCACGTCCACCTGATCCGACATTTCATCCTTGGACACTCGAAGTTTTTCGCATGCTTCGACCAGACGTTCGATGCGTTCATCTCGGCCTCGATCCGTGCGGGCTCGCGTGACCGCACCCTGAATGCGCGAAGTCAACTCATCAAGATTGCGCGGCAGCTGCAGTACATCGCAGGCGCCACTTCGAATGGCCTGAATGGTCATTTCAGAATCAACCGCCGGGCCCCAGACTACGACTCGCCGCCACGCGTGGTGTGCTCTGGTTTCGGTGATGATTGCCAGCTCATCGTCGCACATTGCGATGTCAACAAGAAACAAATCAATGTCATCCGACATCATGCGCGTTCGTGCAGCATCAAGTGTCGCCACATGCTCAACGCGATGGCCGGATCCCGTCAACGCCCGGTCAATGGTCGTTGCCGCAGCCGCGTCAGTGGTGGCGACGAGCACGAGTGCGGGACTGTCTACGTAGGCCTGCGCCGCGTCTTCTAGAGGCCACAGCGAATCATGCTGCGCTTCGTTGGCGGCGGGGGGGTGATCGGATTCAGAGTGCTGACGTTCCATCTCGGTATGCCTCATTCTGCTTTGACTGGCCGCATGCGACCATTGATTCCCATTGGAGTGGATCCCCGAAGGGAACGGTTTATTTCACTTCACCTTGATACGTATCCAGATTGGCCAAAGATCGCGCCGTGCATCCCTCATGAGCCGAATGGCCAACACCAGGCTGCCCAATGAGATCCGCAATGGCGTGAAAGGCGATATTCGCCCGAGTCGAGTCTTCATCGCACTCAACAATGCGTGTCCCATCGGGTACGTGCATGTCACATGCCTTCAGCCCGGGATATTCACTGGCCAGAAGCACCAAAGCAGGCGTCCATCGCTCGAAGCATGTTCCAGCATCCCATGCCGATGTGGCTTCGTGGATCGTGACGGCATACGCAGCAGTCGCCGCGCAGAGTTGTTCGGTGAATTTTGGGTCATCGCAAATCAACAGCACATGCCATGTGGACGGCTCGAGTTGCTGTGTCGACATCCCGTTTGCCTGCATGAATCGAATCAACGATTCACGCGGAATACGCCGGAATTTCGATCCTGGGACACGGAAACCTTCCAGACGCCCCTGGTCGAAGCAGCGAATGATGGTTTGCTGTGAAACACTGCAAAGCTCTGCGGCCTCACCCGTGGTGAAGACCTGCTTTTGAACTGTTGTGGTCTTTGATTCTGTTCTGGTCATGTCGATGTGCTCCGCAAGGGACATCGACTCCCAACATCCACGGCTTCACCAGCATGCCCGGGGTACCCGCCTTCCCTCCCCGGCGCACATGGCACAGACCGCACAAAGTGAACCGGACCCGTCTTGAGAGCCTGTCAGGGCCGTTCAGGAGGGTGTTCTCGCATTGAAAATGGTGACCGCTTCCGGCTCACGCGGATATAACGGCCCCAAAGCCATTGCATCATCCGCCATTCCTGCGGCATGACGAATCGAAGTGATTTGAAGACAGGATGTTGCGTCAAATCGCATCTCGGCCACCCGAAGACCGCCATCGACTGCAGCCGCTCGAGCGGCAGCGGGAAGGTGTTCATCCGCAAGAAGCATCGTTGCATCTTGAAGGTGATCCGATATCGATGCAGCATGCACCAGACCGCCATCACCGATCCAGTCATCCTTGTGGGGGTAGTCCAAACGGGTCAACCAGAATGAATCACCCTTGCAAGCCAATGCAACCAACACCGGGCCTTCTATATCGGGTGTTGAGGCAGCAGCAATGGCCGCAGAAGGGATGCCATAAACAGGGACGCCAAGAGTCATGGCATATGCCCGAACAGTGGCGATCGTGATCCTGAGTCCCGTGAATCCACCTGGCCCAATTGAACAACCGCAGCCTTCAAGATCCTTTGGTTGCAGCCCAGCGGAATCGAAGATCGACTCAATGGCAGGTTGAAGGACATCATCACGCCTTGCCCCATTTTCAAATTGGTGCTGATGTATGTTTCCTTCGCGATCCTGCAGGGCGATGCCACCCTCCCGCTGAGAACACTCTATTGCCAAAAGTACGGGAGTCTTCATGCTGAACCCCCCTGCGTGTTTGAAATCATCTGCAGAAAGATGGCCTTGGACTCGATGCCTGCCGCCGTCGGCTCGTCCGACAACTCCCATGGGACGACAACCCCACGAGCGTGGTCACTGTTCATCGCCACCAGTCTCGGTCCATCGCACCGGATCCCCTGCTCAACATGCTGGTGACCAATGCAGAACGTCTTGACACCCCAACGAAGCGCAAGGGATTCCAACTGTTCAGGATCGTGAGATCGCCCCCACGTCAACATCCACGCTGAACCAGTCAACCCAACGTAGTCCTCTTCGAGCAGTTTCCGCTCAATCACCGTCAGATCAAAGCCATTCATTCTGGCCGCGTCTGGGAGAGAGTGGGTGCACAACAAACCATTCGCGGTCAGGACGCCGAGCGGCATCGCGGCAAAGAACACATCGATGGCCGCAAGCACACGTTCCGTGTCGTCTCCAAAGACCCACTCGACGCCACCCTCAAAGAGTTCAATATTGTTTCCTGCGCCTTTGCTGATGGCCCGACGTGTGTATTGCGCCAACTCATGATTGCCCAATACCGGGTGGACCTGTCCTGGATAGGCGAGCACTGCGGAAGCAACTCTGGCCAGCATGCGAAAACTGAAATCAAGCCCATTCACCAGTCGATCGCCGTGTATGAGTTCCTGAAGCAGAACATGATTTGTAGGCGCCTCCGCCAGATCAGCGCATGACATGATGCGTTGCCAATGATCAAGATGGTCGTGCAGGTCCCCCGTCAACAACAATCGGCCTTCCGCCGGCAGGTGATCGATCGACCCTCGCCGACAGGGGGCGTTGGACATCGACTCGGCCGCTTTGTGAAACAGATCGATCACAGCGCCTGCATTGTGCAGATCGATCTCAGGGAGATGAGTCACGAGTCTTCCGCGGTTTTTTTGCCGACACGTGGACGTCGCGGAGAGACGATGGCGGACGAGGTGCCCTTGACGCCATCGCGCCGCACCATGCCGATCCTTTCGATCCGCTCCCACGCACTTTCGGCGATCGTCGAGGAATACTCGATGCAGATGGATCTGCGATCCAGTGTCCTCGCGACCGTGCACGTCGTACCTGAACCAGCAAATGGATCCAGCACAAGGTCACCCTCGTTGGAGCATGCTCTGATGACCCGCTCAAGGTAAACCTCTGGGATCTGGTTCTGATGATTGTGCCGCCGCTCCTTGTTGTTGCCCTGAATTCGACCCCAATACTTCCCATACCAGACGTCCATGGGAACACGCATTCCCTTGTTCGTTTCCTTGGCCATTGTTCTGGGATCACCGTATACGCTCGCCCGATCAGACAACTCGAGGATCTCATCAGGATTCCACGTTCGGTTGGCAGGGTCCTTGCAGAAGTAGAGTGCGTGCACCTTGCTTGTGATGAATGCTGTTTGACGACACTGCCCGAATCGGAAATGCCAGATGCACCAGTTCACCATGGTGAGTCCACGTGACTTGAGGTGAAGCACAATTTCTGCCGCCGAGTCATCTGGGATGTTGACCCACAAACTTCCATGTGGCGCCAAGGCTTCTATGCACCCATCCAGCCATTCACGAGTAAAGGACTCGTACTCTTCTCTGGGCATGTCATCATTCCACTCTCCGTATTGAACATCCCAGTTGAATGGCGGGTCTGCAAAGATCAGATCCACCGATCCGCGCTCCGGTAGGCGTGACAGCACGTCCCGGCAATCACCAAGGTAGAGCCGGGTGTCCGGATCAGTGGCTTGGTACGTTGGCTGTACACATCCGGCACTGTCAAAAAGATTGGGTGAACTCGAAGCGGTCATATGAACACTCATGATAGGGCACGCGGCCTGCTCGGAAGATGGTGGATTTTGATCGCCCGAGACTATTGCGTACCGAAAATTCGGTCGCCAGCGTCCCCCAGACCGGGAAGAATGTAGGACTGCTCATTCAGGCAGCGATCCAGGGCTGCTGTGTAGATCGAAACCTCTGGATGAGCCTCACGCATCGCTGCAACCCCCTCTGGAGCACACACCAGACAGATCAGTCGCAGATCGCTGCACCCGTGAGCCTTCAAACGATCGATGGCAAAGATTGCCGATCCACCGGTTGCCAACATGGGGTCAACCACCAGAACGGGGCCGTTACCCACATCTGCTGGCATCTTTTCAAAATACGGCACGGGCTGCATCGTCTCTTCGTCACGGTACACCCCAAGATGGCCAACGCGTGCCTCGGGGATCAAGGCAAGAATGCCGTCGATCATTCCAATGCCGGCCCGAAGAATTGGAACCAACGTGATCGGCAAACGCAGTTGCGTAGCCTCCGTCAACTCCAGGGGGGTTTGAACGGCCACGGGGTCGACGGCCAGATCTCGGCTGATTCTGAAGGTCATGAGCCCCGAAATCTGATCCAGTAGTCGCCGGAACTCTTCGGACGGGGTCTCGATGTTCCTCAATCGAGACAATCGATCCTGAATGACAGGGTGATCCAGGACGGTCAGATTCGGATGTTCTGCATGGGGTTCCGGCATTGTTTGAGTGTACCACCCGCTCTGGACAGGCTGGGAAAGCACTGAGACGGGCTGAAATAGGCAACTTTCACATTCCAAATGGTTCCTGGGTAGGCCTCATCTAGAATAGAGGACGCGCTCGATTCTCACCGCCTGTGGATCCAGCATAAATGCGGTGTATGCCGATAAGACGGTGGAAAGTTATGAATCTTCCGATGGTCACAATATCGCGACACGTAGCATTTGCTGCGACAGCAGCCTCTGCCATTGCATGCATACAGGTCTTGACTGGCTGCTACGCCGACTTCAATACCATCGATCACCGCGTCAACGCGTTGCTGGTTGACAACAGCGAGGGCCTTGGCGGTGGTGCACCCGCTCCTCAAGTGAACTCATATGAGAAGATCTCCAGTTCTGAAGTAGACATGGATAACAAGAATCCATCGACGTGGAACCCCTCGGCCGACCAACTCACCTACGTGCCCACCGCCAAAACCGATGCCGAAGAAGTCCTCCAACGGCTTGATGCCTATCAGCAAGCCAGAGACGACGCCCCAATCATCGGCCTGCAAGCAGCACTTGAATGGTCGTTCTTAAACTCGCAGGAGTATCAGTTTGCGGAAGAGGATTACGTCCTCAGTTGCCTTGCGCTGCTGATTGAACAACACCGCTGGGTCCCACGACTCTCTGACACGCTGATTCCCACATTCGATGGGACTTCAACCAGAACCTCCTCGGACGACAGGCTCTACAAGACCGCCTTCAAACTCGTCAACGAATGGAATGTTGAGCAAAAGCTCCCCTACGGGGGACAGGTGACGGCAGGGTGGTTGAGCACCTTCTCCAAGGAACTGCACGGAAAAGTCGGAAGCAGCGAAAATCCAAGTGAACTCACCAGTCAGTTCAATCTTGGAGCATCCATTCCATTTCTGCGCGGAGCTGGACCTGTTGCCCAGGAATCACTCATCCAATCAGAGCGCAATGTCGTGTATGCAGCCCGAAAATTCGAAAGCTTTCGGAGAGAATTCCTGGTTCGCATCACGACGGAGTTCCTGAATCTTCAGGTCCTCAGAAGAAAACTGCGACATCAGGAAGTCAGCCTTTCCTACTACGAGCAGAAGGCATCGCGAGCCAAAGCCTTGTTCCAATCCGGACGAACCAAGCGGTTGGATGCCGCGAATGCCGAGAACGATGTACTCAGCAGCAGATCCCGAGTTGCACAACTCTGGGAACAGTATCGATTGGCCGTCGACCAGTTCAAACGATTGATCGGCTATCCGATCGACGATGACATCATCATCAGTGAAGAGGCTCTGGCTCTCGCCGTGCCCGAAGTCGAAATGGGCGGGGCGGTCACAATCTCGCTGACCAACCGTTTGGACCTTCAGACCGAACGCGACCAGTTGGTTGATCTGCAACGGGCGATACGCAATGCGGAAAATGCACTGCTGCCAGATCTGAATCTCAATCTCGGAGCATCTGCGCCAAGCAAAGAGGTCCCCACCGGTGGCGGGTGGACGTGGGACGGGATAACGCCTTCATTCCGCGACATCGACTATTCAGCAGGCCTGAGCTTCGGAATCCCGTTGGACAGGGAGATCGAACGCCTGGCGGTGCGGCAGGGACAGATCAATCTGGAACGAGCACAACGCGCATTCATCCTCTTCCGCGATACGGTTGTCATCAACGTGCGAGCTGCCGTGCGGGACATCGATGCCTTCTTGTTCACATTGGACCTTCAACGCCGAAATGTTCGCGTAGCCCAGCTTGCCATTGATCAAATCGAAGTCGATCCAGACCGCTTCGATCTTTTGCAGACCCAAAATGCGATTGAGACACTGCAGCAAGCTCAAGATGACCGTGATTCTGCGTTTCGGGATGTGCAGGTCTCTATTCTGAAATATCTGGAACGTTCTGGGCAGTTGCGTGTCAACCCTGAAGGAACGCTCCAACTCCTTCCAGGCATGGAACTTCTGCCCTACGATGATCTGGCTATTGAGGGGCCTTCAGCCTAAGATTATGGACCCAACAATGCGATATATACAGCCGCAAACACGACGACGAGGCTTGAGCACGACCACCATGGTCGCGATGGCTGCCGCTGTTGTCACAGTCGTTTCAATTGCTTGGATGGCGGCGGGGAATGGCAATCCCATCCAATCCGTAACCGACGATGACATTTATCTCATCGAACAAGGGGGGTTCGACATCAGCATCCCCGTTGCCGGCGACATTACGTCTCTGGACGTTGTGGAAGTTCGCAATGAACTTGAGGGTACCTCCACCATCATGGAACTCATCCCGGAGGGCACAACGGTGCCCAAGGGTGACTTGCTGCTCAAGCTCGATGACGAACCGATTCGAAAGCTGATCGAAAATGAAAGTGAGCAGGTGACGAAAGCCCGCAATCAGCTCGAAACCGCCAACTCGAATCTTGAAATAGCAGAGAAGCGCAAAGAGACGAACATTGCTCAAGCGCAGCTTCAGATTGATATTGCGGAACTTTCGCTGGAAGCATGGATCAATGGCGAAGTCGTCAGTCTCCGCAAGAAATATGCTCTTGAGATTGAAACCGCCGAGAAGGATTACCACCGCCTTCAGGAAAAATACAAGACCTCCCTTGAACTCAAGACACAGGAGTTCATCAGTCAAGATGAGTTGGATCAAGATGAAATCTCAATGATTCGAGCGAAGTCCAGCTGGGAGCAGGCGACCCTCGCCAGTGAGGTGTATGAAAAATACACCTACAAGAAGGATGAACAACTCAAGCAGTCTGATCTGGACATGGCTCGAGAGGAATACGACCGAATCGTGCGCCGTGAAGAGGCTGCCGTCCGGGGAGCTGAAAGCAACGTCGAGGCATATGAAGAAGGCTTCAAGAATCGCACCGATCGCCTGGCTCGGTACAAGGAACAAATGACGTTCTGCGAAGTTCGTGCTCCTTCTCCCGGCCTTGTCGTCTATGGATCAAGTGTCGAAGAATGGCGTGACGACAAGCCGCTGCGAGTGGGAACAAAGGTCAGTCGAAACGAACTGCTGTTCATTCTTCCCAACAACTCGAACATGGCGGCGGAACTGTCCGTGAACGAGGCATTGAGTGGATACGTCAAATTCGGTCAACGCGCCACCGTCATTGCGGATGCCATTCCGGATGTCGTACTCGAAGCTGAGGTCGTCGGCGTCGGCGTCCTCGCCGAAGACGGAGGATGGCGTGATCCAAACCGCCGTGAATACACGATCTCCGTACGCCTCGATGGCGAAGAGAATCTGAATCTAAAACCCTCGATGCGATGCAAGGGGCGGATCTTCATCGACCGGGTCGATGACGTGCTCTACGTACCTGTCCACGCCATCAGCCGAGAGGGCATGACGCCCTACGTCTGGATCGCCTCCGGTGATGGATACGAACAACGAGCCGTACAGCTGGGACAGTCGTCGGAGCTGTTCGTCGTCCTCAGCGAGGGCGTCAGTGATGGCGAACGTGTCTTGCTGCGTGAGCCGACCCCGAGCTCAATCGTCTCTCGACTTGGCGAACAGCAGGATCCAGTTTGAACGACGGCAAGGCTGTTCCCTAGGCCATGGCAGGAAATCCCATGAACACTGCACAGCGGGTTGTGATCGGAATCACGGGAGCTTCGGGTGCCCCGTACGTTCTGCGGCTGCTGCACGTGCTTGCCGAACAACATGTCGAATGTCATCTGGCCGTCTCCACCCTTGGTCGCAGACTGCTCTTTGATGAGTGCGACGTCCGCAAACTCACCCCAGAAAATCTGGTTGGGGAAGATCTTGCTGCACATATCCACATTCATAATGACAACGATCTGGGGGCTGCCATTGCCTCCGGATCCTTTCTGCATGATGGAATGGTGGTTGTTCCCTGCTCAAGCAACACACTGGGAGCAATTGCCAGTGGCCTGACGATGAATCTTGTGCAACGTGCCGCCGCCGTGACGCTGAAAGAAGGCCGTCCCCTCATTCTTGCGCACCGCGAATCACCATTAAGCCGGATCGATTTGGAGAACATGCGGCGCATCAGCGAAGCCGGAGGCATCATTGCTCCATTGTCCCCCGGGTTCTATCTCCGACCACGCAGCCTCGAGGAAATCGTTGACTTCATGGTTGGAAAGCTTCTGGATCTGCTGAAAATAGAACATGATCTTGCGACTCGATGGGATCCCTCGCTCACGCCCAGCCGGGACTGATCAAGGGTAGACTGTGCACACCCACCAGGAGAACAACCATGCGACTTGTGATTCCCACTCTCATCGGCGTGCTTGCATTTGGATGCGCCCCCTACGGGAGCTACCCACCGGTTGAAGAGACCTCTTCTTTGACGGATATGACATTTGAGCCCGTGCCAACCATCATCACGACCACCATCGAATGGGCGAGATCCAAGGAAACGGGAATCGTCGCTGAAGGTCCGCTGACGTTCACCCTTCCTGCTGGAAGTTCTCAGAAATCCTATGAGCAGATTCAGGATCGCATGAATGGCGCAGCCCAAGGGGCCGACGATGCGACGTCGATCGCCATCAAGTCCATTCGTGTTCGTGGGTTCGAGGCTACGGTGGATCTTTCCATCCCCCGCTCCGGCGGTCGGCAGCCACTGCTGTACACGATCAATCTCAAATCCATGCCATTTGAATCATGGAAAGTCATTGAAGAGCGCCGCTGGCGGTTCAGCCAGGATGCGTTGACGCAGTCAAGCCAAACGGCGACCGCGCCAAGCGATCTTGCTGAAGCAGAGCGCGAGTGAGCTGCGACGCTTCCTCCGAAATGATCGAGATATGGCTGTCGGCTGCGATCGAACAGGCTGAGCAATCGTGGAATGAGGGCGGTATTCCCATCGGCGCGGTGCTTGTTGACGGCCATGGAGACATCGTTGCACGTGGGCACAATGAACGTGTCCAGCGAAACGACC
>JAQWRC010000319.1 GCA_029243925.1 Phycisphaerales bacterium | reverse complement strand
GGAGACGAAGGCAAAGGCAAAGTCGTGGATCTGCTCACGGCAGAACATGATGTTGTCGTTCGCTACAACGGCGGCGCCAATGCCGGGCACACCGTCGTCATCGGCGATCAGAAATACGCCATTCACCTCATCCCTTCTGGCATCCTGTCGCCGCAGACCATCTCGGTCATCGGCAATGGCGTGGTCGTCGATCCCGCAACACTGCTGGTTGAAATCCAGGGGCTTCGTGCTCGCGGCATCGAAATCAACAGTTCGACCCTGCTGGTCTCAGATCGCGCTCATGTCGTCATGCCGTATCACAAGGAACATGACGCGGCCCTTGAGCGAGTGCTTTCATCCGCTGCCGACGGCAAACAAGGCGACTTGTCCATCGGCACGACCAAACGCGGCATCGGCCCGGCCTACGCGGACAAGATTCACCGGTCACTGGCGATTCGCATGGGCGAACTGCTTGATGAAGACCACCTGCGATCCCGCCTGCGTGTCATCTGCGCGATTCGTTCACGCGAACTGACCGCCCTTGGCGTCGATGCCCCACCACTTGACCCTGACGCACTCGCCGAAGAATACGCTGCACTGGGGCGAGAACTTGAGCCGCACATCGTCGACACCGTCTACGCACTCAATGAGTTTCGCCGCGACGGACATTCGATCCTGTTCGAGGGGGCCAATGCGTGCCTGCTGGACATCGACCACGGGACCTTCCCATACGTCACAAGTTCAAACAGTTCCACGCTGGGCATTCCAGCCGGAACCGGACTGGCGCCGCCATATGCCAATGACATCATCGGCATCATGAAGGCCTATACCACTCGAGTCGGTGCCGGCCCATTCCCCACGGAAGCTCTTGGCGAAGACGGCGATCGCATTCGCGAACGCGGCAACGAATACGGGACCACAACTGGGCGACCACGCCGATGCGGCTGGCTGGATCTGGTGGCCGTTCGGTACTCGGCCATGATCTGCGGTGCCACCACGATTGCCTGCATGCTGCTTGATGTGCTCTCTGGGTTCGATGAACTCAAGATCTGCACGAAGTATCAACTGCCAGATGGGACCACGACCGATCGATTCCTTCCTGATGCACGTCGGCTCAAGTCAGCTCAACCTATTTTTGAAACCCTCCCGGGGTGGTCCCAGGAGATTCAGGACGTCACTGACCGCGGCGATCTGCCCGTCGAAGCCCAACGGTACCTCGATCGCATCGAAGAGATTCTGGAACTGCCCATCGACCTTGTAAGCGTTGGCCCCGAGCGGACCCAGACCATGGAAGCAGCCGGGTGCCGTGGATGACCTTGCCGGGATCCACCGACTCTAATCCAACGGACTTTGATGTCCCCGCCGATCAGCGGCCCGAGTGCATCGCCATCATCATGGATGGCAATGGCCGCTGGGCAATCGAGCAGGGCAAAGACCGATTCGAAGGACACCGAGCAGGCGCCGAATGCGCACGAGCCGTTGTCGAGGAATCAGGTTCACTGGGCATTGGGACGCTTATTCTCTATTCATTCTCAACCGAGAACTGGAATCGCCCCACCGAAGAAGTCGACGCGCTCATGGGGATGCTCATCGAGTATCTCCCCAAGGAAGTCGACGAGTTGGTGGCCAACAACGTCCGGTTCCGAGTCATCGGAAGTCGTGATCGGCTGCACGATGATGTGCTCAAGGAAGTCGATGCCGCCACCGACGCAACTGCCCACTGCTCTGGTCTGCAGTTGGTACTGGCCATCGACTACGGATCCCGCCAGGAACTGACGCAGGCAACCCGCGACATCGCTGAAAAAGTCAGACGAGGTGAGCTTGAATGCAACGACATCACGGAAGACCTTGTGGCGTCACACCTCTATACCGCCGGCCTGCCCGATCCTGACCTGCTAATCCGCACGGCAGGTGAACATCGCATCTCCAACTACCTGCTGTGGCAGATCAGTTACGCCGAGTTGCATATCGCAGAATGCCACTGGCCCGATTTCGGCGCCGAGGGGCTCAGAGATGCCATTCGCAGCTATGCTCGACGCAACCGGCGATTCGGCGCTCTGGATCAGACCAACTCCTGAATTGACTCGCCCCGCTCGATTCCATGGCAGCGGAATGTGGAACGGGGCGAGTATGAAGTCTTCAGATTCGAAGGCCGTCAGTTCTCCACCTTCTGCAGGTAGAGAATACGTGGCGCATCATCGGGTGTATTCACGTTGGATCGATCGACCAGCATGACGTAGCGGCTGTCATCGACGATCTGATCTCGATCGGTCGCATCCCAAACGCCAGTCTCCGGGTTCTGCTTGAATGTGCGGACGCGGAAATGCACGGTGAACATATCGGACCGGGTGGTGATCATGTTGGACATGCCGGCAAAGAGCATGTTCATCTCTTCCGCGTCTCCGGCAACCTTGTCGCCGCCACGAAAGACGTCCTCGACATCGAACAGGAACTGGTTGCTCAGATCCGGCAATGCGGATGGCTCGATCGTAAATTTACCGTTGCTGTTGTAATAGCCATACAACGGCTCGCCATTGACGTCCGTGCTCAGTGGCGAGCCCATTGGAAGCAAGTCCCAATCAAATACGCCATTGTTGTTGCTGTCGTACCCGACCTGAGAGGGGTCCGGCACCCGCATGTCGGATGCCATCGGCCCACTCCCATCCATGGACCCAGCTCGGAACCGCATCAACGGCTCACGCCGAATCGTGAACGGATCGGCCGCTGCATAGGACATCGTCCAGGCTTGCGATGGGATTTCGGTCCCGGTCGGCTCGACAAGTGGATAGTCATTCTGATCCACTGTTGCGTAATCAAAGTTGGCGTAGGAATCCTTGTTCACATTGAACAACTCACCCAACGACGCCAGCCCTCGATGCCCACGCTCTCCGCCAGCACCGCGGTTTTGATACCCGGGGCCAAGCTTGTAGCCTGTCAGAAGGTATTCATACCCCTTTGAGCCGATCTGTATCGGTGGCTGACCTTGTCGATTGCGGTACTGAACAATCGCCTCGGGGACTGCCACTCTGGGATGCGGATCAAACAGAGTATTTTGGCTTGTGCCCGTGGACTCGATGATGGAGCCCACTTCCGAACCCGCGCCGTAGTAGCCATCGGGATCCAGTGGATTGGATGTATCGTAATCCGGCGTGCCATGCACCATCTTGTACATGTGGGGCAAGGTACGCAGCGCTTCAACCGTCGCCGTATTGACATTCACCAGCCCGGGTGTCGCCCTGCCCTCAAATCCTGCGGCGTTGCCGAAGGATGGGTCCCACGACCTGGCATTGGCGGCACCAAGCAACCCAGCCGTCTGCCACGGCTCATCGATGATGCCATCGCTGAACTCGTTGCCAACTGCATTGGACAGATCCCATATTCCCGGGCCATCACACACAAACAGATCAAGCACCCGCTGTGCTGCCAGTTGGTCAGGCTCGGCATTCCCGATATCCGAAAGCCACACTGGATTGCCCACCGGACCATTTGGGTCCGCCCATCCGATCGGGTCATGGGCGAAGTAGGTCCCGCTATTCAGGGTGGACATCTCGACCCCATCGGTATTCCGCTGCGTTGCATCAAGAGACAGCCGATTGATTTTCGGATGGTCATAGGGGAACAAGTTCACCGGGAACCCCTGATTGACTGCGCCTGACGTGGCCGCGATGTCATCGACATCATCAAATGGCTCATTGGCAATGGCAAGGCCACGCATGATCTCGGAGAAGGTCCGGACTTCATTGCCATCAAGCAGAGCATCGGCATGGGTTCCAGGTTGACCTTCCGGAAGTTGCAGGCGATGCCCCCACATCCAGACGTTGAGTACTTCACCGGCCTGCTCGTAGTTGGCGTCCTTCTGGAGCATCTGCAATCCATAGGCCGCCAGCGGCTGTGCACCAGCCACGCCGTCATATCCGTAGTACCCCTTGTCGGGAAGACGTGGGAAGTAGTCGTTTGGCGGAATACTCGAATGCGGGTAGTTGATGGCTGGCGCATCCCACGGAGAGAACCCCTGCGGCACATCGCCGCCGCTGGTGGCCGTGGAATGCATGTCGAAGAACGTAGGCTTGCGATTGGCGTAGAAGTACTCAACGTCTGGATGTG
>JAQWRC010000318.1 GCA_029243925.1 Phycisphaerales bacterium | reverse complement strand
CTGATACGGGTGACATTGCCGGCACCTCCGCAATCATTGCCCGGCGTGGAACGCCGGGGCGGCCGCGGCTGTACCTGAAGGTACGACACCACGAGCATTATTCGGATGACCTGCAGGATGGTGGCGAGCAGACCACGGTGCAGTTGATGCAGGATGTCGAAGGAGTCACGGAGGTGGGAGGTCTGGTTCTGTGTCCTGCGCACCGGGGGAGCGGGGAGCGGTTGGGTTCATTTCTCAGCCGAGTTCGTTTCGGTTTCATGGGATTGCACGCGGACTGGTTCATGGATCGCATCGTTGCGGAAGTCATGGGCGTATTGACTCCCGATGGGAAGACCAAGCTCTGGGATCATCTCGGCGGGCGATTCATCAACATGTCCTACGAGGAAGCGGATGTCTACAGCGTCAAGAGCAAGGAGTTCATCACCTCTTTGTTTCCAAAGGAAGAAATCTACACGTCACTCATGCCACAGGAAGCTCGTGATCTCATCGGAGCTGTGAGTCCGGATGCGATTCCGGCCCTGCGGATGCTCGATCGCCTCGGGTTCAAGCAGATAGGAGAGGTCGATCCCTTTGACGGTGGGCCGTACCTCACGGCGAAACGGGATTCTGTTCCGCTGATTGCGGCGGCGGCACGGGTCGAACTGGTCGAGTCCAAAGCGATTCAGGGTCCCATCGCATTCATCAGCACTCGTGCCGACGGACATTTCCGGTGCGTGCGATCAAGCTACGAGTTGGTGGGGGGCAAGTTGTCGATCCCATCAGAGTCCATCGATGCGTTGCAGGTGAGTGTTGGCGAGACGCTGGGATTCACGCCGAATGAATTTGGCGGACGGCCCCAGTCGGTTTCAGACAAGGCGTGATTGGAGCGGGTGACATGCGAATCGCAATATTGATGTGTGCCATGATGTTGGCAATCCCATGTGGATGCGATCAAGGAGACTGGAATGCCAAGCAGCATTACGTTCGAAGTCAGACGATTCCTGTTCCAATATCCCCATCCGCACTGACACTGCGATCCACGAACGCTTCGGTCCAACTGCGAGTCGATCGTTCCATTGCAATGACGACCATCGTGGCGGAGTTCGAAATCGACTCGACTTCAGTGGCCGATGCCAACGATCGCCTGCGAGCAAGCAGCCTGGTTCCCGAGACCGAGTCCAATCGTCTGCTGCTGGTGCCGGATCTGCGCGAAGACGTCTCGGTGCATCTGGTGATCACCATGCCGGATGTCGAGGGAGTCTCCATCGAAACAGACAATGGATCGGTGAGTGTGATCGGAGCATCGGGCGAAACCTATGTGAAGGCGGGCAATGGCGACGTTGATGTGCATGATCAGGCCGGCACGGTGACCGTCCAGGCGGCCAATGGTTCCATTTCAGTCACGAACCCGACTGATGTATTGGAGCTGCATACTGAGAATGGTTCGATCTCCATCACGAATGCCATGAGTGATATTCGAGCGCGATCGGCCAATGGCTCCATCGACCTCGATGTGCAGGCGGATCGAACGCCATCCTTGCAGGTCTTCGCCTCCAACGGTTCGATCACCGCAGTGGTGGGCCCCGTATTCACCGGTGAAGTGGACTTGGTCGCGGACAATGGTTCAACCGAGTTGATTGATGTGGCCGGCAAGGTGACGGCGGAGGTGCTTCGTGAGGATGGCAGTCGGCACCTCGTGATCGGCGGTGGTGTCAACAAGAGCACGCTGCGTTCAAACAATGGCACAGTGCTGTTTACGATCGATTCAGGTCCGCCGTTGGATGATCCTGCGGGATGAACACGGCACGGCTTCCCATCTCGGCTCGAAGGCATGCGGTCGTCAAGGCGATGGCGGATGGATTGGCTTGCGCATGTCCATCAATGTCCGGTCCGGTGGTGCTCGGGGCAAGTGGTGGGGGTGACTCCACAGCGATGCTCCTGGCTATGCAGGTGCTGTGCGAACGGGACGACTTCGACGTCACACCGATCGCCGTCCACATCAATCATCACCTGCGCGAAGATGCCGCAG
>JAQWRC010000309.1 GCA_029243925.1 Phycisphaerales bacterium | reverse complement strand
AAGCGAATCAAGGACACCGGGCGTCTCATCTGATCGCTCGGCAATGACATGCCGGTGCTCAAGCGACTCCTGGTAGAGCTGCCGGGCCTGCTTAAAGTCGTACATGATTTCATGATCAAATGCAAGCGAACCCAGCTGACTGGCAAGCGCGTTCATCGCCCGCGTCCCTTCGCCATGCAGCTCGATCCACAAGCGAGCCAACCGGACCGCTTCAGCGGCATGACGCCGAGACTCGACCGCTCGACCACGTTCATGCTCATAACTCGAACGAGCGCCAGAAACATGGATGGACAACTCCAGCGACACCGGAGTATCGCCATCCCGCCCACGCATGTCCTGGACAACTGCCGCTGCTTCGTCGAGCCTCTCTGGGCTGTCATGATTGATGTTCGTGATCCGAATGATGAGGCTGCGCGTTCGCTCCGGTGTGACACCTCGATCGAGTGCCTTGCGCGCCATGTCAAGAGCATGCTCTCCCAGAACAGCCGCTTCACCGGTTCGGCCCTGCTGCGCTTCAACATTGGCCAGGTTGTTGAGATACTTGCCGTGCAACTCAAGCCATTCATCGGTCTCGCCGAACTCGTCCGCCAGCCGGTCGCAGGCCTGCTTTGACTCCTCCAGGAAGTCACGCGATGCCCCGTACTGCCCGAAATCATCAAGCAGGCTATAGAGGCATCGATAGGCCTCTGCCTGACGTCCAATCAACTCCTCGGCATCACCACCAGCATCGATGGCGGCCTGAGCCAACTCGATGGCTCGCCGGTTTTGGGCCTCCCCCTGCTCGAGTCCGGACTGCGATTGCGCCAGTTCCAGATACAGCTTCGACAGGTTGTCCATGTCATCGACCGCATCACAGCACCATTCATCAAGCCGCTCCTGCAGACGATCCCGAAAGGCACCGGCCTCTCCCCAGCGGCCGTAGAGACGCAGGATGCGCAACAGCATGGCCATGCACCCGGCGTCCAGCACGTCGATCGACAAGCCCTCGTCCAGTGCATGATCGATCCGGACCAGTTCACGGGCCAGCTCCAGGGCTCGCTTGTTCTCATGCCCATCGAGGTCCCGCTGCATCAACTGCACCATCGCGTTGATGCCGGCCACATGCTGCTCGTCTTCCACGTCGATGTCGCCGCATTCAAGCCCGGCATGGCACTCGTCACGTGGAAGCAGATGGACCCTCGCCAGCGTCAGCAGGTCCTCCTGCTCGGGTCCGGTGAGCTCACAAATCAGTTCGGGGCGAAGCAAATCGAGAATTGACCCTTTCATGAGCGGTGGCAATTTCCTACGTTCGGAAGGCTCCAACTGGCTTCGCAGCACCTCCTGGAAGATGGCCTGCCGGAACTCGTTCTGTCCCGGTGTTCCCACGCATTGGAGGATTGCCTCCGGGTCGATCGCGTGCTGCAGCAAGCTGTTCAGCCGTTCCTTGTCGAATCCGGTGCCATCACTGATCCGCTCGTTCACCTGCTGCAGGAAGCGCCCGCCCTGCAAGCTGCTCCAATTGAGGATCTGCTGCATGCAATCTTCGAGATGCCGAAGCTTCTGCTCCACGAAGTGTTCCTTGGCCTTATTTCGCGGGACCTCTTCAAGATTTTCCTCGCAGTCCCTGCTCAGCGGCCCGGCACGATCGCCAGCAACGAAGTTGTTTTCTTTGCCGACCAGGTACGACATCACCAGTTTGAAGAGCCATGGATGCCCTTCCGTCTTGTCCAGAACCAACTCGTACTGCTGGGGCGTCAGGCCCGGCAGCGAAGCACGAAGCACCTCCGAGAAATCGACGGCATCCCGAACATCGACAACCTGCATTGCATCGGGCATGTCCGGCTCCAGGCAGGCAAGCCGGGCGATCGGCTCCTCGTCTGCAGCCAGCAGATCGGCATGCTCGCGCACGTGGCGCTACCAGTCGGACTCCCAGT
>JAQWRC010000306.1 GCA_029243925.1 Phycisphaerales bacterium | reverse complement strand
AAGAGACGCACCGGTTTGCGATCAATGCCTCAAGAGCGCGTGGCATCATGGGGCATGCGAGTATTCTCACCGCGACATCGAACCCCACTCGAACTTCACCGGTCAAACGTGGCAAATGGGTACTCGAGGTACTGCTGGATGATCCGGTTCCACCGCCGCCTCCGGATGTCGAGGGGCTTCCCAAGGCGGAAGGGGAACATGCCGATCTGGGATTGCAGGAGTTGCTGGCGTTGCATACCGCGGATCCTGGCTGCAGAGCCTGCCACGCTCGAATGGACCCACTTGGTCTGGCGATGGAATCATTCGATGCGGTTGGCGGGATTCGCTCTGTGGAAGACCGAGCTGGGATGGATCTCAAAGCGACATTGCCTGGGGGAAGGACATTTGAAGGATCGCAGGGGCTGCAGCAGCTTCTGATTGACGATCCAGCCTTCCTTCGCTCGATTGCGCGACATATGCTGGTGTACGCTCTGGGCAGAGGGACCACCTTTGCCGATGAAGCATTGATACTGCATCTGGTTTCGACTCTTCAGGAGGATCCGACAATGCGCCGATTGATTCTTGAGATCGTCGAATCGAATGCATTTCAAATGCGTACAGCCCCAGGGAGTGGTGGCGCATGAGTGGATCCTCCGTATCACGCCGCACGATGTTGCGAGGCATGGGAACGGCCATGGCGCTGCCATGGTTGGAGTCTATGGCTGGTTCGCAAGTGGCCACATCGAGCGCATTGGCAGCAGCTCCGGGCGGGCCGCCGACCAGACTGGCATTTCTCTTTGTTCCAAATGGCGTGCATGCGCCGCACTGGCGCCCATCGGGAACAGGCAGCGACTGGACTGCCTCCCCCTTGCTTGAACCATTGCAGCAGGTGCGCCAGCACGTGAGCGTGCTCAGTGGCCTTGCGCATCACAACGCCAAGGCATTGGGTGACGGCCCCGGTGACCATGCTCGCTCTGCGGCCTGCTTTCTGACCGGAGCGCATCCGTACAAGACAGCAGGCACGGATATTTCGGTTGGTGTATCAGCGGATCAAATTGCGGCCCGTCATTTGGAAGGACAGACGCGATTCTCCTCGCTTGAACTGGGATGTGAAGGTGGGCGACAGTCCGGCGATTGTGATTCAGGTTACGCCTGCGCGTATTCAACGAACATCTCATGGCATTCCTCTCGCACGCCCAATGCAAAGGAAACGAATCCACGACTGCTCTTTGAGCGGCTCTTCGAGGTGGGGCCAGGCCGCGAAACGATGGCGGCCAGAGCAGAGCGAATGCGTACCCGCAAAAGCATTCTCGACTACGTTCGAAGTGATGCACGCCGACTGGATGCTCGCCTTGGTCGCGGGGATCGGCAGAGGCTCGAAGAATATTTCGAATCCGTACGTCAGCTTGAGCAGCGCATCGAACTTGTGGAGACGATGGAACAGGACCCGTCGCAATTGACGAGCTTTGAACGCCCGGAAGGTGTTCCCGGAGATTTTCGCGAGCATCTTGATCTGATGTCTGAACTCATGGTGCTTGCTTTCAAACTGGACATGACCAGGGTTACGAGTTTCATGTGGTCCAATGAAGGATCGAATCGATCGTATCCCTTCCTTGATGTGCCCGAGGGGCACCATCAACTTTCGCATCACAAGGGTGATGCGGCCATGATTGAGAAGATTCGGCGCATCGATCAGTTTCACGTTGAGCGGTTCGCCCGCTTCGTCGAGCGGTTGGCGGCCGAGCCCGAAGGCGACGGCACGCTGCTCGACAACTCCATGATTGTCTTCGGAAGCGCCATTGGCGACGGCAATCGCCACAATCACGACGACCTTCCGATCCTGCTTGCCGGCGGTGGAAGCGGAACGCTTCGCCCTGGACGGCATGTCGCCTACGAGCCCAACACTCCATTGTGCAACCTGTATGCATCATTGCTGGATCGAATGGATGTTCCGGTCAAGGGCTTTGGTGACAGTACGGGACATCTGGCCGACCTTTGATGAATGAACCGTCGCGATGCGTCTGGTGTGGTGACGACCCCTTGTACGTGGAGTACCACGACACCGAGTGGGGCGTGCCCGTGCGTGACGACCAGGCGTTGTTCGAGAAACTCATCCTTGACGGATTTCAGGCCGGCTTGTCTTGGATCACGATTTTGCGCCGCCGTGAAGGAATCATTGACGCATTCGACGGATTCAATCCCGAGCGGATCGCGTTGTATGACGCTGGCCGAATCGAAGCGCTGCTTCAGGATCGGCGAATCATCCGCAATCGGCAGAAAGTCATCGCAGCAGTCCGAAACGCGCAGATATGGATGGAGATCATGAGCGGCTCGGAAGGGTTCTCCGCGCTGCTTTGGAAGCACGTGGAGAACGAACCTCGTGTGAACCAGTGGGAGCGAAACCGCGATCTGCCGACCGAAACGGAATCAAGTCGAGCGATGTCGAAGGAATTGAAGTCGCTCGGCTTTGGCTTCTGCGGGCCGACGATCTGCTACGCGTTCATGCAGGCGACCGGGATGGTCAATGACCATCTTGTCAGTTGCTTTCGCCATCAGCAGTTGGCGTAGGGACAGCAGCTCCGCGATTGAGCACTCGATCACAGGATTGCAATACAAGCAGCCCGTATGCGGTTCCATATGAATGTCCGTACCCATACAGCGGGTAATCGAACCAACTTCCTCCTGGATCCTGCACATCGATCATGACATCCTGCAGCCAGGATGCGAGTTCCACTTGTGCTGGCGGATCAAGCTGCTCGATGACACGTCCAGCGTAGTAATGTCCATAGAAGTAGTAGTAGCCGGACGTGGAGTAGTACGCCTCGTGCGGCCGTTTTCTGCCTCTGCCAATCTCGATGTAGTGGTGATCCTTGCGGAGGCTTTCAATGCCGGTCTGCATTTGCTCCAACGTGATGTCGCGGCTCCACTCATGGAGGGCGAGATTGCACGGCTGGGATCGTCCAAGTGAACCCTTGACCATGTTGTATGGTGCGGTGGGGCGGTATTGTGCGTACGTACCGTAGACGTAGGCGCCACTTGGGAGGCGCATCCGTTCGACGCATTTGATCGCGTCACGCACCATGTCCATGTCGACGTCATGTCCATTTTCCTTCGCTTCATCTAGCGCGAGCAGGACAGAGGCCGTGTTGAAGCTCGTACTTTCATTTCCACTTGGATTCGGCAGGACATACTGGAAGTCGTAGTATCCCCAACCGCCATCCGCTGACTGGCGTTGTCTGAGTGTGGCAAGTTCGCGCTCAAGTACGGCGGTTATGCGCGGTCTGTCCTGTGCGAATCGAGGGTCATTCTCAAGTCGACACATGGCCGACAGGATGTATGTGTGGGCCCAGATGTCATAGAAGGTGTTGCCGGTCGCCTTTCCGATG
>JAQWRC010000303.1 GCA_029243925.1 Phycisphaerales bacterium | reverse complement strand
GCTTGAGATCCTGGACGATGAGCCGATCTATGTGTACCACGAAATTGTGCACAACAAGCACGTCGTCAATCGGTTCATTGAACGTGGCGTGACCTTTGTCGAGGATGTGTCCGATGTGCCCGAGGGGCAGATCATCGTATTCAGCGCGCATGGAATCAGCCCCGCGGTTCGGGAGGCGGCTCAAGCCAGAAAGCTCATCTCGATCGACGCGACATGTCCGCTTGTGACGAAAGTGCATGCTGAAGCCATCAGATATGCAAAACGTGGATGGCAAATCCTCCTTGTCGGACATGAGGATCATCAGGAGATCATCGGCACAAGAGGCGAGGCACCAGACAGCATTCAAGTGGTGGATTCCATTGAATCAATCTCTCATTTGCGAATTGATGATGCAAGCAAACTGATCTACCTGACCCAGACCACGTTAAGCATGGATGACGCAAGTGTCATCATCAATGCGCTCAAGGACGCGTTTCCAGAGATCCACGCTCCACCAAGTGACGACATCTGCTACGCGACCACGAACAGACAAATAGCGGTCCGTGCACTCGCGGCACAGTGTGATCTCGTTCTTGTCGTCGGCAGCAAGAACTCGTCGAATTCAGTACGGCTGGCTGAATTGGCGAGATCCGTTGGAGCGCAAGCGCACCTGATTGATGACAAAGGTGAATTGGCCGATTCAATGCTCGATGGCGTTGACACCGTTCTGGTGACAGCGGGCGCGTCGGCTCCAGAAGACCTGGTGCAATCGCTCATCCTTGAGTTGTGCACACGCTATGACGCTGTAATCGAACAACACGACATCTTCCATGAGAGTGTTGAGTTCGGTCTCCCTGGAAGTCTCAAGAAGTTCATGCGTGATCATGGAGTTGATCCTGAAGGTCGCAGAATCACGATGGATGACTTAGCCTCAACGAATCATTTTCTTGAACAGCATGACATTTCCTACACCGTTGTCGATCTTACGATCGATTCGTCAGGCTGATTGGTTGGCCCAGTGACATCCTTGCCACACATATTCGAACTGACTCCTGATACGTTGCGGTCCACGCTCGCACCGTTGGGAGCGCAGCCGTACGCTGCAGATCAAATTCTGGAATGGGTCTATCGGCGTGGGGTGGTCGACCCTCAGCAGATGACCAATATTCCTGCTGCGCTTCGAAGCAAGCTCGCAGACGCAATTTGCTTTGAACGCGGGACCATCGTTGCGTCGCAGGCGGCGTCGGATGGAACCGACAAGATCCTCATTGAATGGGATGCCCCCACCCTCCCCATTCTTGATGACCCGGCTGCATCGTCGCGCAGGACTGAAACGGTGATGATCCCCGGTGGTCAGCGGCGGACAGCCTGCCTTTCAAGTCAGATTGGCTGCCCAGTCGGGTGCACCTTCTGCGCTTCGGGGATAGGCGGCCTTGACGGCAATCTGACGACGGGCCGAATCGTCGAGCAGGTGCATCATCTCCAGAATCTGAATGGCGCTCAACGCATTACGAACATCGTGTTCATGGGGATGGGTGAACCGTTGGCAAATTTCAGTGCCGTCATAGATGCGATTCGGATATTGAACGCCGATTGGGGATTTGGCATCGGCGCCAGGCGGATCACGGTATCGACTGTCGGGATGCCAGCTGCGATCAGAAAGTTCGTCACATTCAACATTCCGGTCACGCTTGCATTGAGTCTCCACGCTCCAAATGACGAACTTCGGCGACAACTGATTCCGTGGGCGGAATATTCAACCATCGAAGAACTGCTCTCCGCCTGCCAGGAATGGTTCGATGCGACTGGCCGCGAGATCACGCTCGAATACATCCTGCTGCGCGACCTCAATGATCAACGTGAACATGCACAGGAATTGGCGACTGTTGCCGGACGAATGCGGGCCAACATCAACTTGATCCGGTACAACGAAGTCGACGGGCTCCCATGGAAACGCCCGCTCGACGAAGATGTCCTTGCGTTTCAGCGCATCCTTCGCGGCAGTGGAATCAATACGCACATACGGGCGAGCCGTGGCCGTGATATCGCAGCCGCGTGCGGACAGTTGCGACACGAAGCATCCACATGATCAATCATGAACAAGTTCAAGCAGTTGCGCCTGGGTTGCGCGTCGAAGACGACCGTCGAGCGCCATTTCATGCAGCGTCTCGAAGATGGCGACCCATTGTTCGTACTGTTGCGCATTGAGCGTAGCCCGCTGCACGAGATCCCGGACGGCAGTTCTGGTTTCGCGCTCTCTTCGTGTGCCGCGAAATCTGGTGGGCAGTACATGACGAGCTGATGCAAGAAGCCTGGTCGCCCAATCGCTTGTTCGCAGATCAAGCCTGAGTCGCCATCGATAAAAGACGAGTTCAAATCGAGTGACGTACCGGCTTTCGATACGGTCGCCACGCCCTCGTTTCACGTTCAGCCGGAGTCGTGTTCTGCGACGGTGTTCCGGACTGATTGACATGGATGCCATGTAGACCGCATCACGGATGAGCATTGATTCGGATAACGGAAGAATGGCAAGACTGGTCAATACACGGCCGTGATCTCCAGGGTCAGACCGGTACAACGAGATCAAGAGGTCCACGAGTCGATTCGCTTCATCGAATCCTCCCCAGATCAGACACCTTCTGAGCGCGACGACAAGATCGCGTCGTGCATGGCGCCCGAGTTCGGTATCTTCCAAGTCAGGCATGGCAAGCAATGCGCGTTGCAGCAGCTTCCGGAAGTGTGCAGCGCGAGCAAGACGCCCGGGACCGCTGCGTCGGAATACATGTCCGAATCGGCGAGCAATGCGATCGATCCCCTCTTCAAGGAAGTCCTCTTTCGGACGACGAAGAGCGGTTGCGTCGAGTGCGATTCGACGGCCATACTCAAAGGCTTCGATGGTGCGAGCGAACCCTTGCGATTCAATCAAACGAGTTGCTGAAATCATCGCATCAACGGTGACCGGTATGAGCCCCAGTTGAAATGCAACTCCAACCTGGACCACGTCTGCAAGACGTTCATTATGAAACCGATATCGGCAGGCATCCGTGAAGTCACCGAACATGAAAGCCTCTTTCATGAGCATGCCTTCGATGTAGTCAGTCATGGTCTGAACGTTTTCGCCAGCACGTTCGAGATCTAATTGATCTTCAAACAACCCCGTATTGACGACGGCGGCCGTATGCGATTCAGACGCGATTCGAAGTCCGCCTTCTGGGCCGATGGCACGCAGCGTTGCAGCTCGGTCGAAGCCGAGCAGCAGATTCGCTTCGCCGAATGGGATACGCCCATCGACTGTTTGTTCATTTCCGTCAGGATCATGTCGTGCAAATGCCATCTGGCCCCAGGCGCGTCGTCCGGCGCCGATGGGCTCTGTGTCAACAATCCACCGAACCTGGTAATCCATCGCTGCCCCAGCTGCCTGAAGCAACTTCAAGGCGACCCCGGGCGACTCGCCGCGCAAGCCTGCAACATGGACTCGCCATGTTGAATGTTCAGCATGCAGTGGGGTTGGAACCGGGAGACCGGATCCTGCAGAATCTGTGCGATGGCGATGCGGTGCCTTGGATCGATGCACTTCAACCTGCTCGATCAACGGCCTGATTCGGCCGCTGAATCGAGGCGGCCATCGATGTGCCAATGCCTGTGTAGACCAGACGGTTTCAGCAGGCATGGTTTGGCGTGCAGCCATGACTTCACGCTCTGCCTGTTGCAGTGGCTGACGAATGACGCATGCCCGATCAGCGGGCCAGATCAACCGTTGCATGACCTGAAATCCAATACGGTCAATCTCAGTCTGCGTCTTCTCAAGAGAAGGAACGTCGTATTGGACGGGCGGCCCATCGTCGAGAAAGAGAATGCCCAGACCGGGAGCATGCAGCAGTTCATGCGCTATGGTCATCAGCCGGTCTTGTTCGGAAAGATTGGCACGCCGTATCACGACATGCTCAGTGGCGCCGGCGGGAACGGCACTTCGAGCGAGACGATCAAGATCACGCTCCCCCGTGCGCTGGGAAATGAGCAGCAATCGCGGTGTCGATTCGCGAGCAACTTCACGAATGACCGAGAGTCCAAAGCGGGCGAACCGGTGGTGTGACCATGTTTCCAGATGGACTTCCCGTCCGTCGCCAGCCCCGATGACGTTGCCGTCGTAATGCAGTCGCATTGGCTCAGGCGCCGATGCAGAATCCTCCTCCTCGGCGGGAGAAGTATCAAGCAGCCATTCTCCATGCTCGGTGATTGAATCGAAGATCTTGTGGGCAATTTGTTCTACGGCATGATCATGAGCTTGCGGGCCGAACGACGGAGAAGTATCGGACAACGAATCAGGGATGGGAACTGGCGTCGGCGCCAGTGTTCGATGTGCAGCATGCTCAGGGTGCACCATGTTCAGAAGAGGCTGAATCTGACGTACAAGCATTGAAGGATGCAGGTATTCGATCTGATCAAGTTGCGGTACCGAACCATCCTCACGGGCAGGAAGGAAGCGACCATGAATTGTTGCACGATCGACCCCATCACCCTTCAGGCGTTCAGCGCATCGAAGTATTTCGGCCTCAACCAAACCAGGTTCAGGCTCAAGCACGATGACACGACGGCAGCGGCAGAGGATTCGATCGACAGCCACCTCGTCAATTGGCTGCACAAGGCCAAGATGAAGTGAAGGAACACGTCCTGCAAGCCCGAGATCTGCTGACAGTTGACGAAGCGTGTGCGCCGCAGGCCCCACGGTAATGAAGCCGACGGGAGAGGGATCTCCCGGACTTGGCAGTGCATGGTGCGTGTTCAGTTCAAGGCGACGTGCCATTCGCAATGCCCCGCCCGACTCGGTCCACCTGGGACCCCTCGAACGCCTCTGGACAAGAGTGGCTGGATCATCTGCGGAACGATTTGGCCGAAGCAGAAGAGTTGCTCCTGATGCAATCAGGGCAGGATGAGCAAGCGTGATGGTTGGAGTGTTGTTGGCTCGGCTGAGACGCAGCCCCTGTTCGACGGAGTTTCTGAGATGTTCGACGGTCGACGCACTTAGCACTGGCAGCATCGATCGAACGGACATGGAACCGGGGGTTCTGGCATCATCGGGGTCTGGTGAGTCCACAACGATGCAACTCAAAGCCGAACCTTGATCCAGAAAGAGTTCATCTGAGTCACGCAGAAGCAGCCCGAGCGCATCGCATGACGTCGGCCCCCCGAGCAGTGCCACGGCATGTTTTTTCTCGTGTGCTGCCCAACGCGCCTGCTCCAGAGCTCTGGGAGCAGTGCGGCTGACGATGATGCGAAGGCGGTGCATTCGCATCAATTCTCGAATGGAAGGCTCACGAATGATCTTGATCAGATTGTGAAACGCAGGCGTATCAACCAATGAAAGCACTTGGACATTCGGCACGCACTCCAGCACCGCTTTCACGATCGCTTCAGGAGATGACATGGTCGCCCATCCTTGATGGCGAGCCAGTGGCGGTTCTGACATGGACTGGGTCTGATTCACGAAGCAAGATCTCCATGAATCAGGCGATGTACAGCACGCGAAAATCCTTCTTCACGGTTTGATTCCGTCATCACATCGGCTGCAGCGGCAACATGAGGCTCAGCATTCGCCATGGCGATGCCGATGGCCGCCCCTCGCAGCATGCCAACATCATTGAGCCCATCTCCGATGGCGATAGTTCGAGTCGGATCGACGTCATGTCGTTCGCAGTGGCGGAGCGCCATGTGCCATTTGTCCACCGTGGCGGAGAAGACCTCGACAATGTGGATCGGCATGCCCGTCAGGTGTGAAGCAGTGACGGCGGGCCAATTCAACATACGTGTCACATGCCCGACATCGGAGTGAATTCGATCTGCAGGCTTCGTCATGCGTGGCGCCTCGCCGACCCCACCTACTCTGAGTGTATGTTCAGGATCTGGATCGTCACCAATGGAATCCACCTCGCGATACGTGAGGTCGTGGAAGTCCATCCACCATGTCGAGACGGGATGCATTCCATCGCCGCCGACGACGAGGTAATCGTAGCCGACCGAATGATGATCCTTCAGGACAAGCGAGGCGTGGCCTTCATCATGCAGATGAGAAACGATGCGCTCGACGATGGCCGGTTCGATCGTTTCCCGATCCAATGTATGGCCGGAACGGCTTTCAGTCAGCAGCGCTCCGCCAGCAACGATGAGTGGGCCGTCGTAGTCGATGGACTCAAGCACATCAAGAGTTTCATTGCGGCATCGGCCCGTAGCGACAAGCACATCGATCCCGGCAGCATCCAGTTCTTTCAGGGCGTCCTTGCTTGCAGCGGACACGGTGCCGTCAGAGGTCAGCAAAGTGCCGTCGAGGTCGACTGTCAGGAGACTCCTGGGAGATGCCATGGGATGACACTAGGACAGACCATCTCCAACGGCAAGAGGGGCATGAAATTCAACGTACTTGAGGAAGGGTGAATACGGACGTACGCTCAAGC
>JAQWRC010000298.1 GCA_029243925.1 Phycisphaerales bacterium | reverse complement strand
CAGAACTTCTACCCTGCCAACTCGCAGTATGAAGAACGAACGACTGGATACACCAACGGCATCAAGAAGGACAACATCTTCCGTGCCGAGTTTGCAGGTGCCCCGGATGCCAACGGCAACCCGAGCAACTTGCTCTCAGGTGACAACTTCCTGTCCTACTCGCACCTCACCGGGAACCCAAGTTTCCCGAACATCCTGCTTACTCATGACGAACTCTACGATTGAGCCGTCAGCGAATACAGCATGAACGGATGACGATGACGCGTGGCTTCACGCTCGTCGAACTGCTGGTGGTCATTGCGATCATCGGCATCATCGTCGGCATTCTCCTGCCGTCCCTGGCTTCGGCCAGGACGGCGGCGAGAATGGTCGAGGAACAGAAGAAGGTGCAGACTCTGCACGAAGGTTTCCTGAACTCGGCGGCGCAGAACAAGAATCAAAAGCCTGTCCCAGGAAAGACCAGAACACTAAAAGACCCTGTACTCGACAAGTTCATCCACGGGCGGGGGCCTGAGGATGCATTGCAAAACGACCATGCAGCACTGCTCTCCATGTGCATCATGAACAACCTGTTCACGACCGTGGACACGGTGTCCGGCATGGACCCCAATCCAAACCTCTTCGCCTACGGCGACTACGACTACGATTCGTACCAGGTGTACGTGTCCGATGACGAACCAGGAATCTTCTGGGACGACGGATACAGCAACGATCTTGGCACTGCCGCCTCCGGCTTCAACAACTCCTATGCGATCATGCCGCTGGCTGGCGCACGGAGATTGCATCAGTGGGATCGACAGACTGAATCTTCCTTTGCGGTCATCGGCACTCGTGGCCCTGAAGACGGAGATGCTTCGCTGCTCAGCGACGGTCCGGACCAATCGAATACCGCCAACTATCTTGGACGCAGTGGTGAGTGGAAGGGAATCATCGTCTACGGGGACAACCACGTTGACATGCACCAGAACTTCTACCCTGCCGCCTGCCTCTTCAAGGATCCGATGCACGACCCCAGCAGCGAGTTGCTTCCGGACAACCTCTACGAAGCACAGGCACGGCACCCGGAGTTTGACGAGGACCCGAAACTTGGTGGCGACATCTTCCTGACTCACGTCAACGAAATCGATGCGGTTGAAAATGACAACCCCTACGATCTCGAATACGAAGCGCTGCACGACTGAGCCGTCGGGCACCAGATCCATACCAGAATGACCCGGTTACGCACGACAACGCGATGCTGTCGTTGAAGCCTATACTCAGTACGTGAAGAAGCCGCCTCCATCTCTGGGACGACGCTGCCAACGCCTTGCGATGGGCCTGGTGGTGCTGCTGCTTGCAGCAGCACCGATCGGCACGCAGAACGTGCCCGCATACCGGCAGGCAAATCAGGTTGCCGTCATTGTCATTGAGGGAGCCATCGACTCCATGACCGTCCAGTCGGTCCGACGACGGTTGCAGAATGCCGTAGACGGCGGGGCCGATGCGATCGTGCTGCGAATCAACACTCCGGGCGGCGAACTGCTCTCCACCCTCGAACTGTGCCGCATGCTGAAGGTCGACGCACCGGCAAACACGACGGCCTGGATCGATCCATACGCATTTTCAGCCGGCACCATCATCGCGCTCGCCTGCCGCAACATCGTGATTGCACCTGGCGGCATGTTCGGAGACAGCGCGCCCGTGAGTCCACTGGGACCGATCCCTCAGGCCGAGCGAGCAAAACTTGAATCTCCGATTCTGACCGAAGTCATCGACTCCGCCCGTCGACATCACCGGGACGAGCGAATTGTCCAGGCATTCGTCAGTGTCGGAGTTGAGCTCTGGCTGCTGCAGCATGCAGACACTGGAGAACGAATCTGCGTCGATGCCTCCGAATATGAAGCCATCTTTGGCACCCCCCCGCCGCAAACGATTCCTTCAATCACTCCACCGGAATCATTCGGCAGCGAGAACGAACAGACCATGTCCCCGTTCTTCGATGAACTGCTCAGTGCCGGTTCAAGTTCAAGTGAAGCGGGTGAAGATCTGGCTTCGATGCTCCAACGCCCTTCCTCCCGGCCACGATTGGGGCCCGACGACAGCGACCAATGGATCCTGCTTCGCCAGATCATTTCCAACGACCGACTGCTGGCCCTCACGCCTCCGGAGGGCGCGTCCTACGGATTGATCGACGGGATCGTGTCCAACGACGATGAACTGCGTGCATTTCTCGGGGCACGATCGATCACGACCAGCCGACGAAGTTGGTCCGAGCATGTCACAAGTTTCCTTGTGAGCTGGCCCGTGCGCCTTGTCTTGATCGTGATCTTTCTGGTGTGCACCTTCATCGAGATGGCCGCACCCGGAACCGGTCTTTTCGGCGCCGGGTCTGCCGCTGCATTGCTCGTGCTGCTTGCCGCTCCGTGGCTGGCTGGATTTGCGCAATGGTGGGACATCATGCTCGTGTTGGTCGGGCTGGCGTTGATCGCCATCGAACTGCTGCTGACGCCGGGCGTCATCGTCGCCGGCGCCATCGGCGCCTGCTGTCTTCTTGCCGGACTGATCGGCACGTTCGTCTCCGGCGACATGAGCTCGACCGAAGCCTGGGACAGCATGTTCCGCGGCATGTTGATCGTCTTCACCGCCATCATTGCTTCCGTCGTCATCAGCAGCGTGCTGATCAAACGGTTCCAGGGGACGCGATTCGCATCCCGCTTCGTCTTGCGCAGTGACGTCGGTTCGCTGCATGGCGATGGGGCCAGCAGCGGACCACCATCCACCACGGATCAACTTGCGATCGGTACTGAGGGAATCGCTGTCACCGATCTGCGCCCTGCTGGTCGCGTGCAATGTGGAGACGTGATCCACGATGCAGTATCCTCGGGGCACTGGATTGCACAAGGGGCGGCGATCCGAGTCATTGGCGGCGGCATGGCCCTTGAGGTCGAGGAGATCGAAGAATGATTGCACTGCTCGCACAAGCCGCAACCGCAGCACCAAATGATGCAGCGTTGGCCTGGGGCATCATCCTCTTGGCCGCTTCCATCATTCTGCTCTTTCTTGAACTCTTCCTGCCTTCTGGCGGCATCATCGCCATATGCGCCGGTGTGACGAGCATCGGTTCGCTGGTCGCCTTCTTCACCTATTCAACTGAAGCTGGATTTGTTGCGCTGGTGCTCTATGTCATCTTTGGTCCACTGCTGCTGTGGTTTGGGTTCAAATGGTGGGCATCGTCATCGATCGGACGGCGCATGATTCTCGGTGCTGAACACGACCCCATGGACCAGACGCCGGAGGAAGCGTTCGCCGCCTCCAATGCCGCCCAGCAGGAGCGAGCCCGGTACATGGAAGAACTGCTGCATCTTGAAGGCATCACGGAAACGCCTCTGCGACCGGTGGGCACGATCCGCCTTTCCAATGGGGAACGCCACGAGGCACTGGCTGAAAATGGTGTCATTGATGCAAAAATCGACATTCGGGTCGTCGACGTGCAGGATAACCAGCTCAAGG
>JAQWRC010000286.1 GCA_029243925.1 Phycisphaerales bacterium | reverse complement strand
ACATGCCCAACACCGGCCGCATCCTGATCGTGGACCCAGACGAGGACAGTCGCTCGCTGCTCAGCGAACGGCTCCTCGCGGATGGGCACCAGGTCTGGGTTGCGGCGTCTGATGCTGACGCGATGGATCGGATTGCCACTGAATCATTTGATCTGATTCTCCTTGATACGGATCTTCCCGAGCGACGTGGATTTGAGCTGCTGCGGAACATTCGCAAGGCACACGGGCCCGCTGTCCTTCCGGTGATCGCAGCCTCGGCCCGAGACCAATCTGATGCGATCGTCGAAGCATTCGCACTTGGCGCAAACGACTACGTCACGAAGCCCATCAATCTCCCGATTCTTCTCGCCCGCATCGGGGCACTGCTGGCGGTGCGGGCAATGCCCGTCGCAGACGAGACGTCCGACTCGACGCTCTTCATGGCGACTGAGCTCGATCTCCCCGCCATCGACGGCAGACTCAAGAAAGCCGAGGGCGGCGCGCGGAAGCTGCGATCCATCTGCGATGTGCTCCGTGATGTGCTGGATGCCGAACGTGCCAGCGTGTACCGATACGACAAGATCCGACATGAACTGTTGACGGTCGTCGCCCATTCGGATGAATCTTCGGGCAGCAACGAATCACTGCTCATTCGCATGTCAGCGGACAGTGGCCTGGCAGGCGCAGCCCTGAATGCCAACACGATTCTCAATGTCACCGATGCCTACAGCGATGACAGGTTCAATCGATCTGTGGATGAGCGAACCGGATTTCAAACTCGATCCGTGATCTCATTCCCACTGCATGACACCACCGGTGAACTGATCGGTGTTGCCCAGGTCCTGAACCATCGTGATGGTGACTTTCGGGATGAACACCTTCGCATGATCCGTCAGTTGGCCCCGCGTTGTGCCAATGCGCTGTCACTTGCTTTCTTTGAGGTCGACGAAGAACTTGAACTGGCGAAGACGATCGTAGCCGCGCCGGCGGTCGACTCGCGAGATCTGACTATTCTGCCTGCAATTCCTGCCATCGCAGACGAATCCCGTCTGCAGAACACCGCCCGGCCAGACCTCATCAACCCCCATACATTGATCGGCAAGGTCATCGGTCGCTACCGGGTCACCGCTGTACTTGGGATGGGCGGACAGGGCTTCGTCCTTGATGCGCAAGATGAACTCATCGGCAGATCCGTTGCCATCAAGATGGTCAACATCGATCCGCGACGGAATCCCCTCGCTCGTGAGCGGTTCATGAATGAAGTACGAACCATGGGACGAATCAATCATCCCAACACGGTATCCATCCACGATGCGGGGGAGTTCGAAGACGCGCTCTTTCTTGTCATGGAGAAGGGTGAAAGCGGTACGGCCTGGACGCTCATCAACAAGGAAGGGCACATCCCGTGGCCAACAGTGGTCGCTCTGGTCAGTGACGCTTGCACCGGACTTGAAGCAGCGCATCGACGCGGCATGATCCATCGTGACATCAAGCCTGACAATATTCTGCTTGGCGCCGAGCAAGGCGCCAAACTCACTGACTTCGGACTTGCCCTTGCTCCGAATGCCGAGGACATAGCCGGCTCAGGCCGCATCGTCGGGACGCCGCACTACATGAGCCCAGAACAGTGCAGAGGCGAGGAAGTGGATCACCGAAGTGATATCTACTCCATGGGCGGCACGTTCCACCATCTGCTGACCGGCCAGCCTCCCTATCCCAACTGTCCAAACGTGCATGCGCTCCTCAAGGCCCACTGCAGCAATCCAATACCGGATCCGCGGGCCATTGATGCCTCGCTGCCAAGCGAATGCACAACGATCATTCGTACGGCCATGGCAAAGCAACCTGAAGATCGATACGCCAGCGCCATGGAAATGGTTGAAGACCTCACGTGGCTCCGGGAATTGGCACGACGAGCGGACTGATCCTGAAAGTCTCCGCTGATTTCCCCTGCACCCACTCACCCTCTACCATGGGTGTTCTCGCTCTGGAGCAGGCATGCACGACGAAAGTGAAACCGAAGTCCGATCTCTCTTTGCCCAGACCCGCGTTGATGGCCGGGCGCTGGTGGCGACGCTTCGCGGACCTTCCATTGCCCAGCGGGAATCGGAAATCATCACCGATGTTCTTGGA
Source organism: Phycisphaerales bacterium (assembly GCA_029243925.1). Taxonomy (GTDB): domain Bacteria; phylum Planctomycetota; class Phycisphaerae; order Phycisphaerales; family SM1A02; genus SP202. The sequence continues at coordinate 2,087 of JAQWRC010000286.1, read as the reverse complement.
ACCGAGATCGCCAATGCCGATGAACTCTGCCTGTATCTCGTGCTCGACATGAAGCAGGTCGAATTTCTCAGCAGCATGGGGATCGGGTTGCTCATCGACCTGCAGGCACGGGCCAAGGCACGCAAGATGAAGACGGTCCTTGCGAATGTCGGCACCAAACTGGATGAGCTGCTGCGACTCGTGAAACTTGAAAAAGTACTCACGCTCTGTCGCAATGACCGCGAACTGCAAAAAGCTACGAAGAAGAAGTGAACTCGGTTCCGGCCGAGACGATGCGATCCCACGCAGCACGAACGTGACTGATCGTCGTGTTCCACTGACCAATCGACAGGCGGATGGTGTATCTGCCATCGAGTTCGCAGTGTGTCAGCGCCATCGAGCCTGATTCGTTGAGCGAGTTGAGGACAGCACTCGTCACCTGGTCGCCCGCACGGTGCTGCAGGCAGGCAAGCGTCATCGGCGTCGGAGCCACCCGGTGCCAGTCCGGATCATCATCGATCCAGCTGACCAGTTCCTGTGTCAACTGCACATGATGACGAATCATCGACTGCAGCCGCTCCAGGCCGACGCAGCGGTAGAGGAACCAGAGTTTCAGCGCTCTGAATCGCCGCCCCAGTTGCACGTGCCAATCGCGATAGTCGATGACTTCACCGCCGGCGGTCGCCGGATTGTCCAGATAGGCGGGATTGATCGACATCGCGTTCGTCAATGCCGTGGCATCACGCAACCACAGGCATGAACAGTCGAAGGTTGCGCCCATCCACTTGTGTGGATTGAAGGACCAGCTGTCTGCACGTTCGACGCCTTCATGCATCCATCGATGCTCGGGGCACAGTGCGGCGGTTCCAAACATGGCCGCATCCACGTGCAGCCAGCATTCGTATTGCTCCGCCAGCTCGCCGATGACGTCAAGCGGGTCGAATGCGCCCGTGCCCGTCGTGCCAAGCGTGACGCAGATGAAGAACGGACGGCAACCGGCTGCGCGATCCGCTTCGAGCGTGGCCGCCAGCGCATCTGGATTCATCGCAAAGGAGTCGTCGACTTCGATCAGCCGCAGGTTGGCGGAACCGATTCCACAGACCCGTGCCGCCTTCTCCACACTCGAGTGCGATTGGGTTGAGACGTAGGCGATCAATGGTCCGGTACTCTGCGCAAGACCGTCGATGTTGCTTTGCCCGTCGGTCGCGTCTTCGCGAGCAGCCACCATGCACGCAAGTACGGCACTCGATGCCGTGTCCTGAAGAACACCGCCACCGGGCCCTGGGGCATCGAATCGGAAATGCTCCGGAAGACCCAACGCTTCGACCGTCCAGTCGAGCATGCGCATCTCCAGTTCAGTGCAGGCCGGGCTGGTCGCCCAAAGCATGCCCTGCACGCCCATGCCGCTGGACAGCAGATCGGCCAGAACAGATGGTTCCGCACCATTGCTCGGGAAATACGCGAACCAATCCGGTGACTGCCAATGGGTCAATCCAGGACGAAGCACTCGATCGACGTCCTGCATGACCGACTCGAACGGTTCGGGGTGCAAGGGTGGAGACGCGGGAAGCGCTTCGTATATGGAGCCCGGATCGATGTTGGACTGCACCGGCCGATGACCGTCTTCATCGGCTCGATAGTCGGCGATCCAGTTCAGTACGGCCTCACCGTTCCGCTTGAACTCATCGGGTGACATGGCGGGGCCGTGAGCGGTCATGCAGGGAGCGCATCCAATTCAGTGCGAACCTCGCCGATGAGCCTCCCCATTTCCTGAGGACCGAAGTCGAACGTGAGATCGGCCGCGGCAAAGAGTTCAGGCAGCGGTCGTGACCCACCGAGCGTCATGGCCTTCCGGTAGTTCTCGATCGCCTTGGCCGGATCATCCCGATACTGCATCCACATCTGCAGTGCGCCCAGTTGGGCGATGCCATATTCGATGTAGTAGAAGGGCACGTTGAACAGGTGGAGTTGGCGATGCCACTGCTTGGCCCGCTGGCCCTCGAACCCACTCCAGTCCACGTTTGGTCCGTACATGGCATCCAATTCAAGCCAGTAGATATCACGCTGCTCGCGCGTATGATCCGGATGGGTGTAGATCCAATGCTGGA
>JAQWRC010000285.1 GCA_029243925.1 Phycisphaerales bacterium | reverse complement strand
CCTTGAGGGTCGTTGATCTCAGCCGGTCCCCACAGTATCTGGATTCCAATACACGATGCCACAGCCTTCCAAACAGCTGAGAACCGTTGTCCCGATCATCGTCTTCGGCGTTGCGGTGTTGCTTATTTCACTGGTTATTTTCGCTCCTGGAAGTGATCGGACCAAGGGAGCAAAGCAGGACGTGGCGTCGAAGGAGACTGCTGCTGCAGTGGACAGTGCTCCTGCGGAGCAGCCCAAGACGGCTGAAGCTGAGCCTGACTCGGAAACGAGCCCAAGCGCGCCAGCCGTTGAGGAGGCAGCATCCACCGCGTCTGCGGCGGCAAAGCCAGAAGGATTGCATCTGAAATCCCATGCAATCGACTCCAACGCGCCGGTGTCGACAATGGGGAGTTTGGATGATCCGGACGACTGGTCGATGCAACTCATCTTCACTCGGGCTGGCGCAGGTGTTTCAGAGATTGCCTTTACGGACATCTGGGAAACTGCAGCAGCCCGCCGTGATGCCGAGATGTACTTCGCTGCCCGCCGTCGCGGTGAGACGCCCACCGTGCAATTGCAGGAGGCGGAGCGGTATGTGCTTCAGCGACAACATCCGTTGACGTGGTCAGATCCTTCCGGCGCTGTTCAGAGTCGGGACATCTCCGTGCTTTCTGCGTTGAAAGTTCAGATCGGCGAAGACGTTCTTGATCTCACCCCACCAGAGCATTGGCATGAAACTGCACCGGGAGCATTCCTTGCGACCGTGCTGGATAAAGATGATGTTCCAGTTGCAACCATAACTCGCAGGTGGGAGCTTGCATCGGGATACGATCTTACGCTGCACCAGATCTTCGAGAACATCTCCGATGCTCCTCTGGAGGTCACGTGGACCCAGTACGGACCTGCAACACTGATTCCAGATCGCAACCGATACATGGATCGTCGCCGGTTCCGATTTGGATACGAGTACAGCGACGATCGTGATCCAGGGCATGTCGCAGATGTCATTGCTGGTGGTGACATGCTGCAGGAGATCACGGATCTTGCCGACCCAGATACGGTCTGGTTGTGGCCGAATGAGGAAAGCGAAGACAACGGGTTCACCCTCTCCTGGTTTGCATCCACCAATCGCTATTTCGGCCTTGCGGTACACCCACTTCTTGATGCCGATGGTCAGGGGAGCCGTTCCTTGGTCTCGCGTGTGGAGCGGATCGGCAAGTATGTTCAGCAGATCGACAGTGCTGGAGATGAGCAGTTCATCTTTTCAACGCTCGAGGGCCCCACGCAGACGGTGGCAGCGAATTCAAAGCATGATTTGAGTCTGGGAGTCTTTGCCGGGCCACTGAAGCGCACCATGCTCGATGATCAGGAGCCGTACAAGGCTCTGAACATGCGTGGTCTCATTCTGTACCAGATGTCGGCTTTCTGCGCGATTTGTACCTTCCCCTGGCTCGCCAACATTCTGATCGTCGTACTTGCATTCCTGGATCAGTACGTGCTTTTCGATTGGGGCATGGCCATCATCGGCCTTGTGATCATCGTGCGCGCGATTCTGCACCCGATCACGAAACGTTCACAGGGTGGGATGCAGCGGTTCACTCGGCGCATGTCGAAGTTGAAGCCGCAGATGGACAAGATCAACCAGAAGTATGGTGATGACCCGAAGCGCAAGCAGGTGGAGCAGATGAAACTCATGCGCGAGCATGGCGTGAATCCCCTGCAAATGCTTGGTTGCCTGCCGATGTTTCTGCAGATGCCCGTGTGGATTGCCCTGTACGCGGTGCTGTACTTCGCCTTTGAACTGCGGCAGGAGCCGGCGTTCTGGGGCATCTTCCAGATGCTGGGCGATTGGCCCTTCCTGGCGGATCTGAGCAGTCCGGACCACTTCTTCTATGAGTTTGAAGGGCCACATGAGTTCTTGTTCTGGCGATTGACAGGGATCAATCTGCTGCCGCTATTGCTGGGTGTTCTGTTCTTCTTCCAGCAGAAGTACATGACTCCACCAACGGCCACATTGACCCCAGAACAGGAGTCCCAGCAGAAAATCATGCGGATCATGATGATCGGGCTTTTCCCGTTGATGCTGTACTCGGCGCCTTCCGGGTTGACCCTCTACATTCTGACTTCAAGTGCCGTCGGCATTCTCGAAAGTCGCCACATCCGTCGGCAGGTTGATCTGGAGGAGATGGAAGTGGATGGTGCACCAGCGCCTTCACCTGAGAAGAAAAAGAAGACGAAGGACCCGCAGGCACGGGCCTATGCGAAGATGCTTGAGCGACGCAAAGCCGAAGCAAAGCAGAAGCAGTCAAAAAACTATAAGAAACGGAAGTAACAGCCCTTCATGGATTCCGCCTCGGTCATCCTGGCGGTGGGCTCCCCTCCTGGGCAATCCAGGCGGGGACTTGTTCGTGCCAGTGGTCCAGGTGTCTTTGACATCTTTGATCGGCTTGCGCAAGAACCGGTGGCTCGATCACGCGGAATTTCGTCAGTCCGCCTGGGTGTCCAGGGATTGGATCTGCCCGCCCTGTTGATTCGATGTCCAGGGCCAGCCAGCTATACCGGTGAAGATGTTGTTGAACTTCAGTTGCCCGGGCAGCCCCTGCTTCTGGAGCGAGTCATCGATGCAGCTGTGGCAGCCGGTGCAGCATTGGGCATTCCAGTTCGGCGAGCTGAAGCGGGCGAATACACATCACGGGCATGGCACAGCGGTCGCGTGTCATTGACCGAAGCTGAAGGCGTGGCAGCGCTCATTGCCGCGCGTAGTGATGCGGAACTTCGTGCAGCGGGATTGCTGAAGTCCGGCAGGCTGGGTGCGGTGGCCATCGATTCGTCCGATCGCATCGCAGACATGCTGGCGCTCGTGGAGGCGGGGATCGATTTTACGGACGAAGAAGATGTGGTCGCAATTGAACCTACGGAACTCACACGGAGGCTGTCTATCGAATGCGAAGAGCTGCAGCATCTGCTCGACCGTGCCGTCGGAATGGATGTGCTGCAGGCGATTCCCGTCGTCGTTCTGTGTGGTCCGACCAACGCAGGCAAGTCAACGCTGTTCAACGCACTGTTGTCCGACCAGCGTGCGGTGGTTGCAGACGTCGCTGGAACCACACGTGATGCGATCGCCGAGCCGTTGCAGATTGATTCGCGTGGAGCCGAGGTGCTGCTGGTTGATGTTGCAGGCCTGCAAGATGAATCCGGAACCTACATCGAGCAACGCATGCAGTCGATGGCTCGATCGTTCATGGAGCAGGCTGATGTATTGATTCATTGCCTGCCGTCCAATGTGGAGGCAAGCTGGCTCGAGGGGCCCCACGTCATGCGCGTGCGTACAAAGCATGACCTCGATCCGAGCTGTGATGATGGCGACATTCGGATTTCGGCGATGCATGGAACGGGCATGGAGTCGATTCGCACGTGCATCGCCGAGCGCACTTCGGAGCAGGCTTCACATCTTGCCGCGGATGCCCTGGCCCTTCAGCCTAGGCACGATGCTGCGATTCGTGAAGCGCTCACGTGCCTGCACGATGCCGCTGCGGTGGTTGCCGCTGCGCCCGGATCAAGTGAGTTGATAGCGACCCACCTCCGCACTTCATTGGATGCGATGTCGATTCTGTCGGGCACGATCGCTCCCGACGACGTACTTGGTCGCGTCTTCGCATCGTTCTGCATCGGGAAGTAGTGCCCTACCGGATGAGTTCTTCGGGAACTTCACGGACCTGCCCTTCATGATCAAGGCAGGCCAACGTCGTAGTGCCACTGGCAAGCAGTTCGCCGTCGTGATTCAGTTCGTAGGCATGTTCGATCTTGGCGCGTCCGCAGCGTGTCATGGTCGTCGTCAACTGCAGCAGGTCATCGTATCGTGCGGGCTTGCGATATCTGACGTCGAGTTTGACGACGGCGAGAAAGACGCCTTGTGCTTCAAGTTCGCGGTAGCACCCGCCGCGTGCGCGAAGCAGTTCTGTCCGGCCGAGTTCGAACCACACGGGGTACGTTGAGTGATGGACGACGCCCATGGGATCGCATTCGCTGTAGCGAACGCGGAGTTCGATGTCATGAGCGGCGTTGTCGGTCACCGAGCAGCACGCGTCGCATGTTCAATTCGGCCGACTCGAACACGGACGTTGGCGATGGTGCCTTGACACGCGGTTCGAAGTTCCTTGAGCAGTCCTTCACGCAATTGGCGATCGAGTTCGAATGCGATGGAGGCGCTGCGTGCATTGACGTGCACCGTGCCGCCCCGCTTTGCATCAACCATGGTGTGTCGGCTTATGGACTCAGGAATGATCTTGTCCCAGGCATCGATGAATGAGCCAAGTTGTCGTTGTGCCCGGAGGGCGTTGTGCTGCAGATTTTCGATGGCCTCGGAAAGTGGCTTGCTTCGCTCACGAGGCACTCGCCACCCCTGGAGCTTGTGAATGTGATCTGCAACTGGTGCGTTCGACATGGCCCTCATCCTACTGCAGAAGATTCTGTTCGCGATGGAATTCGCAATGCCCTCTCAATTGGTATCGTTTGTCAATCATGGGTTCGATCACTCTTTCCAATATTCACAAAAGCTACGGGACGACCAAGGCCGTCGATGGCGTTGATCTGACCATTGAACAGGGGGAATTGTTCTTTCTCCTGGGTCCTTCAGGATGTGGCAAGACCACCCTGCTCAGGATGATTGCGGGGTTCATCGATCCCACAGAGGGGCGGATTGCCTTTGATGGCACTGATGTAACGCATATGCCTCCAAATCGGCGAAACACCGGGATGGTCTTCCAGAGCTATGCCCTGTGGCCCCATATGACGGTGGCAGAGAATGTGGCGTACGGCTTGGTTCTGAGAAAACAGCCCCCCGCTACTCGGACAGCAAATATCGAGGCTGCACTGGAAATGGTTCAGATGGAGGACTATGCCCAGCGAAAGCCAAATGAGCTGTCCGGCGGCCAGCAGCAGAGAGTTGCTTTGGCCAGAGCACTGGTTGTCGAGCCAGATGTACTTCTGCTTGATGAGCCTCTGAGTAATCTCGATGCAAAGCTCCGTTTGGAAATGCGGGTTGAAATCCGCCGTATCTGCAAGAAAAGCGGGATTACAACCGTCTATGTCACCCATGACCAGGATGAAGCCCTCTCAATGGCAGACCGAATTGCCGTGCTGAAGAGTGGAACTGTTCGGCAGTTGGGGCCTCCGAGGGAGTTGTATCGCCGGCCTGCGACAAGATTTGTGGCGGAGTTCCTTGGCGAAACAAACTTCATTGAGTCTCAAGTCGCTTCCAGGAAAGGAGATACGGTTACTCTCGAAACCGCATCTGGGCCTCTGCAGGCTGCTTGGGATGGAGTCGAACTTGCAGATGGAGCATCCGTGGTGTGTTCAGTCCGGCCTGAAGCATTTCGCTTGGCGGGATCAGCGGATGAGGTGAATCTGCTTGATGGCACTGTGGCAGAGCAGATCTTCTTGGGTGACCAGGCTCAGAATGTTGTGGAACTCCGCGATGGGTCAACCGTGCGAATGCTCGAGCTCAATCCAGGTGATTCGAGCTCAAAGTCGAGCAGACGGCTATGTGTTGACCCAGAAGACATCGTTATTCTGCACGATTGATCAATATCAAGCATGATCGAAGCAAATAGGCACAGAAGACGTAATATAACAGCATATCGATACAAATAACGTGTAGCCATGGGCTGCGTTCGTATTTGTGGCTCTGATTGCAGGAGATTTCTTATCGGAATCTCAGTTTCTGTGACGAAATCAAGATTGACGTTCCACGTGGAACATGCGACAAGTGCTTCGTTCGTTCCACGTGGAACAGGATCACTGGTTGATCCTTCAATATGCTGATGATCTTTAGCCAAGGAGTGGCTTGATGGCGACGACCAAGAAGAGAAAATTGGGGCGTGGCCTCAAGAGCATGATTGGGACCCCAGTTCAAGTTGCAGCCCCAGAACTGCCGGACGCCTCCTCTAAATCACCAGGTACACCAGGAGCTGAATCGGCCGCCGCTGCCGTTGGTGGCTTGGTACATCTTGATGTAGCCGAGATCACAGCAAATCCTTGGCAGCCTCGCCAATCGTTTGAACCTGGGGCGCTCAAATCACTTTCTGAATCAATCAAATCTGCTGGCGTGATGCAGCCTATCCTGGTCAGATCAGCTGATTCTGGCTATGAACTTGTTGCTGGAGAACGAAGGCTGCGTGCAGCTGAGCTGGCAGGCTTAAAGCAGATTCCGGCTGTTATCAAGGATATTGATGATCGCACGGCTGCTGAGTGGTCCATTATTGAGAATGTCCAGCGAGAGGATCTGAATCCAATAGAGCGGGCCGAAGCCTATCAGCGGCTCCAAGACCAGTTTGGGCTGACGCATCAGGAGATTGCGAGCCAGGTTGGTTTGAATCGTTCTTCTGTCACAAATCACATCCGATTGAATGAGTTGGATGAGGGCACAAAAGAGGCTGTCCGAACCGGTCTATTGAGTGGTGGTCATGCCAAATCCCTGCTGGCGATTTCCTCTCTCAGTGATCGATCCAAGTTGGTTCGCATGGCATTGTCGGGCAACTGGTCCGTGCGTGAGCTCGAGCGGAGAGTGAGGCGTCATCAGGGTGGCAATGGGCTTTCAAAGGCATCGAGTGAGGTTGATACAACGAAGTCGCACCTGGCAGACCTTGAAACACAGCTTTCTGAGCACTTGGGTACCAGAGTACATGTGCACCAGCAGGGCAAGAAAGCGGGCAAGGGCAAGCTGGTGATTGAGTACTTTGACCTTGATCAGTTCGATGGGCTCCTGGCTCGGATGGGTTTCAAGCTCAGCTGAAATACAGCTTCGTGTTCCACGTGGAACGCAGCCAGCATCTGCCATAGCACGATTCAATGAACTCACTGAATACGACAAGGCCCCGGAAATCCGGGGCCTTGTCGTTGGAGAGGAGAGAGAGTGTTTGGAGAGAGGAGAGTGTGGGAGAGGAGAGAAGAAGGCGGGGGGAGGAAGTGTGTGTGTGAGAGAGAGGAGAGAGGAAGATGTGTGTTGCCTTCACCTCCTACTACGCGGCCGGTTCACCTTTGTGTGTGCAAAGTGGTGAAATCGGGGCATAAAAGTCGATAAAACGATGTAAGTCCTTATATAGCAGTGATATACACGTTTTTGGGCACGGCGAAAAATAGCAATTTGCGCGTAAAGCGCAACTCCAGCCGAAGGCAGCCCCTGAGAGGGCCGATTTTGGGTCTGTCAGGCCACTTTCAAGTGGCTCGCGGATTGCTCATAAGGAGTTCGACAATGCATCAAGAACCATGTTGGTGGAATACATGCGAATCAGATTGGTCAGTCGATACTCCACAGGCTCTGCAACGAGTCGAGGATGCACGCGCACTGTTTCGTCGCACACTGGCGAACTGGGTGAGCGATCTTCTGGTCCTCCGCCGAGACAATCAACTGCAGGCTCACTGGCCAGCAACAACCGAGCAGGTCGGTTGGTCAAGGGCCGCCTGAACATGGGCCGCAACATGAATGCACTGTCAGGAATACATCTTGAGCAGGAGCAGTCATGGGCAGCTTTACAACCGGCATTGGCCTGATCAGCGGACTCGATTCCGCATCGATCATTGAATACATGTTGCAGGCAGAAGGCCGTGGTCGGCTGCGCCTGCAATCACAGATTGCTTCATTGCAGGGCCAACAGGCAGCAATGCTCGGCATCAATTCAAACCTGCTGTCGCTTCGCGCCGCATCGCAATCCCTCGTGGGCACGACGACGTTTGGAATGACGACGGCAACATCAAGTGCGCCAAGCGTACTTGCCGCCATGACTGGTTCAGATGCAACACCAGGCACGTGGTCCTTCATCGTGTCACAACTTGCAACACATCATCAGATGCGTTCCGCGGGATTCGCATCTGCTTCCGATGCACTCGGGCTTGATTCATTCAGCATCGACTTCGGCGCTGGTGGATCACTGCGACGAGATACAGATCTCGCAATGCTCAATGGAGGCGATGGAGTCGACCGTGGTCACGTTGAACTGACCGTCGGCGCGGAAGCAACACAGATTGATCTGACGGATGTCGTCACACTTCAGGATGTCGTAGATCGATTTGCGGAGTCTGGCGCAGATGTGGAAGTTGCGTATACAAAGCAGGGACTTCGGATCACAGCACAGAATGGGCAAGCAGTTGTGTGCCGAAGTCTTGGAGCGTCAACGACGGCAGAGGATCTTGGGTTGACCGGGGACGGTTCATCGGGGGTACTTGATGGAGCAGCGGTTGTCGTGCTTGGTCCAATGACTCAGCTGTCATCGCTCAACGATGGACTCGGAGTACTCGTTCGAGACGGATCGCCTGATCTCCGGATCACGACAAGTGACGGAACGGTTCACGACGTGACCATTCCATCAGGGGCAACAACGCTCGGCGATGTCTTCGAGGCGATCGAAAGTGGTACCAACGGGTCGGTCCAGGCAGGTGTTTCCGAAGAGGGGCTGCAGATTCGCCTGGTCGATTCGACCGGCAGCAGCGGCCTGATTGTTGAATCGACTGGAGGCAACGCATCGGCGGCATCGGACCTTGGTCTCGCTGGAGCGACATCAAGCACCAATGAACTGATTGGTCTGGATGTGCTCGCTGGATCGGATTCCGTGTTGCTGTCCAGGCTGAATGATGTCGGGGATGGATTGGCAGGCGCAATGTTCGTGAGAGATCGGAATGGCATTTCGTTGCAGCTTGAATTCGATCCCGAGTACATGACCGTTCAAGATATGATCGAGGGGTTTAACAGCGACTTGGACAATGCAGGCGTGCAGGCTCATCTTGAAATCGCGTCTTCAGGCGCGGGAATCCGACTTGTTGACGACACGGGATCGACGGACTCAAATCTCACCGTGTCAGGTGGTTTGTCGGATCTTCTCGGGCTGTCGATCAATGCGGCAGTCGACAGTGTCAATGGGGGAGATCTTCAGCATCAATCAGTTGCGCTCAGCAGCGCGTTGGCTTCACTGAATGGAGGCCGCGGCATTGCTTCCGGCTCATTCATCATTCGGGATGCAACTGGTGCCGAGGCGGAAATCGATGTTGATGATTCATTGCACACCGTGGATGACCTGCTCCAGTTGATCAACTCGAAAGGGTTGGCCATTGCTGCACAAGTCAATGCTGCCGGAGATGGCATTGAGATCGTGTCCACTGCATCAGAGACGGCATCAACCGTGACAATCCGCGTATCGGCATCTTCAGGATCCGCCGCCTCGGATCTTCGCCTTGCCGGTGAAGCGGAATCCGTATTTGGATCAGGTGCGCGTATCAACGGAAGTTCAACGGTGCATGTTGACGTCGATGCTGAAACGACATTGCAGTCCTTGGTGGAGCAGATCGTCGCTGCTGGTGGTGATGTGTCGGCTTCACTGGTCAATACAGGTTCTGGTTCAACGCCATGGCATCTTCTGCTTCAATCAGAGTCAGGAGGAGCAGGTGGGCGATTCTCCATTGATGCGCGTCTTGAGGATGGTTCAACGCTAGATTTGTCGACAACCGTCGAAGCCCAGGACGCAGTGGCATGGCTTGGGGACGACCCCTCCGAGGCACTGTTGCTTCGTTCACACTCCAACACGATTACCGGCATGGTTCCTGGCCTCACAATTGATCTGCTCTCGGTTTCCGATGACCCGGTGGTGGTGACGGTGCAACGTGATGATTCGTCCGTTCTGGCGATGGTTCGCGGCTTTGTTGACGCATGCAATGCAGTCTTCAGCGGTCTTTCCGAGTCGGATTCCTATGACACCGAGACTGGCCAGCGTGGGACGCTGTTCGGCAACTCGACGGTATCACGCGTGCAGCGGGCACTTCAGGAACTGCTCCATGATCGTCTTGAGGGGGGTGCATCGATCGACGCGCTTCGAAAGGTGGGAATTACGATTGGCCCCGGTGGCCTGGTCGAGTTCGATGAAGCGGAGTGTGCCGCACGTCTGGCAGATGATCCGGCGGGTGTTGCCGCCTTGTTCAATGCAGAAGCCGATGCCGATGGATCCGTGGATACGCGTGGGTTTGCTGTCCGATGCGTGGATCTACTTGAAGGGTTGACGGACAGCACGACAGGAGCACTTGCGTTGTCCGGCCAGCGTTGGGATGACCGGATCGAAATGGCTCAGGATCGAATTGACGACATCAACGTGAGGCTGAATATGCGTCGAATCCATCTCGAGTCTCGGTTTGCGGCCATGGAACTGGCCATCGCATCATTGCAGTCGCAGGGAGCTGCGTTGATGGCATTCGGCAATTCCTACGCATCCATGACTCGCGGGTGAGTTCCAGCGGGTTCTCGGACCTGATTTGACGCGCACGAACGACGCCCTGTTTCTCAGCCGGTGCTCCGGCCGATGAGCCATGCGTGCCAAGTAAAACCGCCAGGACATATCGAGAGACTTCCGTCGAGACGGCTTCACCTGCAGAACGCCGCCTCATGCTCCTTGAAGGATCAGTGACGTGGGCGCATTCGCTCATGTCGGCGATGGATGCCAATGATTTCGAGGGCATTGCAGAAGCCTCTGAGCGTTGCCGCGCCATTCTCGTCGCGCTGGGAACCGATTTGGATACCCGAGTGCATCCGGAAATGGCTGCACGCCTGTCGTCACTGCACGCATGGCTGTATCGACGGGTCGTCGATGCTGACTTGCCGGAGGATCTTGACGAAGTCATTGAGTTGCTGGAATTCCAGCGTGATGCATGGCGTGAAGCGGTGGCGGTTCTGCGGGGCGGGAACGCAACGGAACCAAGCGACACCATTGACATCGCTGGCTGAAGAGTAGATTCGCTCTAGAGGTCGTAGCCTGTCGAGGCGGGCAGATCGTGCCCCGCATCACGAAGCGTCTTCTCTCTGGCCGCCAGCTCCATGTCATTGGCGACCATCATCTTTACAAGCTCTTCAAGACTGGTCGTTGCTTCCCAACCAAGTTTTTCACGGGCCTTGGTGCAATCGCCAAGCAGTTCGGATACCTCGGCAGGGCGGAAGTATCGTGGATCGATTTCGATGTAGTCATCCGGATCGAGGCCGACTTCCGCAAAAGCCAATTCCGCAAATGCGCGGACGGAAATCATCTTGCCCGTTGAGAGCACGAAGTCATCGGGCTCATCCTGCTGGAGCATG
>JAQWRC010000282.1 GCA_029243925.1 Phycisphaerales bacterium | reverse complement strand
GCAGTCTGCATCGCTGCAGGGCGCTTCTTCATTGGGCTCTTCCATATCAGCTGTCTGACATTGTGAGCCGGCGCAGCAGGATGCGATTTCAACGATCAACGGCTCATCGGGCGATGCGCAACACGAGGCGCCTGCATCGATGACGCAGCAGCACAATGGCATCACGGCTGCGGTGAGCAGCGCGATGAATCGTTGTGCCAGGCTTTGTCGTTGAAGTCCCATCAGGTATACCATCGTACGCTGCAATGCGGTCCTTGCAAGAGATTGGCATCTTTCACGTTCATAATCGCGTCTCAGGACTTCCAGAGCGTTGTGTGTTCCAGTTATCGGAGCTCGGGCAGTCGCCATGATTCAAGCCAGGCCGAAATGAACAGCCCCACGGTGATTGACCGTGGGGCTGCAGAAATCAATAGATGGATCGACATCAGTTGTCGCCAAAGACACCTGATGCCCGATTCAGCAGCCCCTCGCGCAGCATGTTCAGTTGGGTAATCCGTGGAAGGACTCGGCGGTACACCGCATCACCTTCGGTCTGGTTGCCCAGTTGCGCCATCAGCATGGCTTGCACAAGTCGAATGGCGGCAAGATCAGCTTTCAATTGCGCAGCCCTATTGAGTTCCGATGCCGCGGCTGCGGCATCGCCCGCGGCAAGCAATGATGCCGCGAGCATGATGGAAGCATCAGGTGAGCTCGGCTGCAACTGCGCAAGAGCTCGTGCATGCTTCAGGCCGCGTGTCGTGTTGAGCTCGAAACCATCCCATGGAAGGCTTGAGGTCACTGCCGCAGCGTGCAGCAGTCGGGGTGATTCAGGCGATCGTTGCAAGGCATGGGTCCATGCTCGCGCAGCTTCTAGACGTTGCGCGTTGTTCCACAGTGCAAGACCCAGGTTGTACCCAGCCGCTGGGTTTCCGGGTTTGAGGGACTCCGATCGCTGCAATGCGGCAGCAGCAGATTCAAAGTCTCCCTTTGAAGCCAAGGCCAGGCCCAGCTGACTCCATATGGTGTGGTCTGTGCTGCGGAGTTCCGCAGCCTGAGTCAGGGAACGAATGGCACCATCCAGATTTCCACCGGCTTGAAGTGCAATGCCAAGACGATGCTGGATGCCTGCATCATCTGGGTGGTCTTGTGCAAGTTGCTCGAGGCGGCGCATCGCCCCTTGGCTGTCACCTGCTGCAAATTCGAGTGAGGCGATATTTTGCTGAGCCATGGTGAGGGTCGGATCGCGTTCGATGATCTGTGCAAATGCGTCGTGCGCTTCTTCATTGCGTCCCGCATCCATCAAGCCCTGTGCAAATACCAGCTGTTCAGCCGTGGTGAGTGCGAAGTCATCCCTCTCGGCAAGGGCGGCAAGTTCCTGGACATTGCTCGAGTTGTTTCCGATTATTTCGCCAAGGACCTCCCAGGCACGCATGCGTTTCCCATCCGTGAAGCGGTCCGGTTCAAGTACGTGGCCGGTGAAGGTGGTCGGGGGTGGGATATCCGACGCAAGAGGCAGCAGTTGGTCTTGAGCCAGAGGCATCTGAATGAGGTGATCTGTGACCTCGATATGTATCGCATCGTTTGAATGTCTTGTCGGCATGTGGCAACTGGCGCAATCCTGCGCCTCGGTACGTGGCACCTGCATGACCTGTTCGACATTGCAATCGACGGGCTGATGGCAGGTGAGGCAGGTGGCACGAGTGCGTGCGGCGATGTCTTCCGTACTCAGTTTGGCATGTGGATCATGGCAATCAAGGCAGCCTGGTGAGCCTGGGCCTTGCCAGCATGGGCTCTCACGGAGCCGGTAGCCATGATGATTGACTTCAAAGGAGGGATGCTCCGGTGGCGTGTCGAAGTCAACATGCACGATGTACTCGCCAAGCGGTTCTCCAGGTCGATACGAGAAGTCACCGTGATCGTATGGTCGCACGAGGGAGCCAAGACGACTGGTTGGCTGCATGTGGCATTGCAGGCACACGTCGTCGGCCAGCGCAGGAGAGAGGTTTTCCGGATTGAGGATTGACTCTCGGATTGCCTCATCCGTTGCATCGGCTGAATACGCAAGGCTGACATGTTGTGCCCCAGGGCCATGGCAGCGTTGGCATCCGATGCCGCTGGGCAGTGTGGTGGGAAAGACGTCAGGCTTGCCCAGCACATCACTGCCGACAGGCACATCGGGATACGCGTTGTGGCAGAACATGCATTCACGTGTGATCTTGCGTCCAAAGCTGTGATGTTCGGTGGCGTTGAAGCCGGGTGACATGTTCCACCCATTCTTGGTGTACCAAGTCACAGGCAGTTCCCACAGTTCTCCAGATGCGGATTGGTGCAAATAGGTTCGAGCGTGGTTGCCACTGCCGACACTGAAGTGGGCCTCAATGTCGACGGCATTGATCGGTTCGCCATCTTCATCAAGTTCGTACTGCTCCATCCACATCCGGTCCTCGTCATCCAGCCGCATGCGGTAGTGCAGATTCGAGGCTTCGTGGTGGAAGGTGCCGCCTTGGGCTGAGAAGTCGGCGATGGCATCATCGCCGCCTGCGACGTGAAAAGAGCGGCCCATGCCCAGATGTGCGTATGTTGCGGCAATGTCTTCGTGGCATTTTGCGCAGCGAGCGTCATCGACGTAGCCGTCGGTGACCAATGACGCAGATGCAGCATGGGTTGGAAGCTCTTGGCGGGGAAGTGCAGTTGGGGCTGCGTGGGCACCGGCCACGAGCAGCAGTGTGGGTGCCAGAGTCAGGATGGGAAATCTTGAGTGCATGAGCTCAACCTGTTCTCCTCACACTATATAAGGTGTGCAGCCTTTGAATGAACAGCCCCACGCTGTTGGGCGTGGGGCTGAACGAATTTGAACTCATGTTGACTTCAAACTGCACTATCAGGCAGTTCGACGTCGCTTTCTTGCCATTCCAGCGATGGCGAACAGTGCCAATGCTGCTGGAGCAGGAATCGGTACACCCTCAAGG
>JAQWRC010000272.1 GCA_029243925.1 Phycisphaerales bacterium | reverse complement strand
GGCCAAACCGATGCCGCTGAACTGTTGCCGATCTGGCTCCTGCTCGTTCGTGGCGATGGCGGTGTTCATGCCGATGACCCGCCCCATGTGATCCGTCAAGGGTCCACCCGAGTTGCCTGGGTTGATGGCCGCATCAACTTGTATGAAGTTTTCAAATCCATATGGCTGCAGTGAAACTGCACGACCGAGGCCTGAAACAATTCCAGAGGACATGGAGAAGCGCAGATCAAATGGCGAGCCGAAGGTGAAGCACAACTCACCTTGCTGCACGGCATCATCACGCGCTCTTCTTGTGGCAGGGATCAGCCGCCCATCGTCAATCTTCACCACGGCGATATCAGTCGTTGGGTCGGCTCCGATGACCGTGGCAGAACGAACTTCTCCGTCATACAACTGAACTTCAAGTCGCTCGACACCATCGACCACATGAAAGTTTGTGACGACATGCCCGGCATCGTCCCAGAGCCACCCGCTGCCGGTGGAGACGCCCATCGGGATGTTGCGGCCGTTGCGAAGAGGCGCAGAATGCATGCCGGTGAGGTGCACGACGGAAGGTCGAACGAAGTCCGCAAGGTCACGAGTGGCGCTGGAGATGTCCGCGAGCACATTGGACCCATCACGGGGAGCGGCATCTGCCGCGGCCGGAAGGGCATGCAACCGAAGACCGGCAGCCTGGACTTCTGTCAGGGTGTTTTGATATCTCAGGCTTCGGACGATCGATGGCGCAACGAGCACGATCAGCAGCGTGAGGCTGCAGATCAGCAGGACGGGTATCAAGATCGAGCGGCGTGAGATCGGCGGGTGGGCCATGCGGGATTCCTTCCACTCAAGCATACGCTTGTTGGGGTGCCGTGGAGGATTTGTTTTGAACGCGTGCGCCCTCCTGAGGAGTTCATGGGCGCATCTGGGCGTCATTGGCCTATTCCCGGACGCTGGCGGCGGGGTCCTGGGAGCTCTTCATCTGGTAGGGGTGCGTGCCAAGATCGCCTTCTGAGACCTTGCGTCTCCATGTTGTCGCCGCCTCCATGAGTGATGTTCCCAGAGTGGCAATGGGCTGAGCAAATGCCGGTTGCCAGTCAGTCAGCCCAAGCAGATCCTGAGTAACGACGATCTGGCCGTGGCAGGCTGTCCCTGCGCCACATCCGATGACCGGCACGGTCGTCGCTTGGACGACGGCGGTGGAGACTTCATTGGGGACCGCTTCAAGAAGGATCATGCTGGCGCCGGCTGCTTCCATGGCAATGGCGTCATCGACAATGGCTTGGAGTGCTTCGGGAGTTCGGCCCGCAGAGCGGTAGCCACCTTCCTGCTTGGCACATTGAGGCCGGGAGCCCAGATGAGCGACGACCGGAACACCGGCGCGAGCAAGTTTGGTGACAAGCGGCGTCCAATCGCCGTCAACTTCGAGTTTGACCGCATCAGCCCGGCCTTCGGTCAGAAACCGCATGGCATTTCGGACGGCGTCCGCGTCATCACATTGGTAGGAACCAAACGGCATGTCACCCATGACAAAGGTGTTTGGCGCTCCTCGTTTGACCGCGGCGGTGAGCAGCAGCATGAACTCAAGTGGAGCGTGGATCGTGCCTGGTTCACCGAGAATCATCTCGGCCGCAGTGTCACCCACCAGCAGTACCGGGACACCGGCACGCTCAAGCCATCTCGCAGTCGTTGCGTCATAGCAGGTCAGGCATGCAAATGGCTCGGCGTCACGAACCGCTCGACGAAGTGTCTGAAGGGTGATGCCGTGACCAGTTGGAGGCACGGGTTTGGATTCAAATGGAGTCATGGACATGGCAATGGCTCATTGTAGCTGCTTCTGCAGGGCTAGAATTTGTATCGATCGGATGGGCTTGGATCGAATGTGTTGAGCCCGCCAATAGCCTGTATCTGCTGTTCAGTAAGCAGATTTCGAAGTCGGTCACGCGTTTTGGCTGACAGATCGTTTCGTTCAAATCGCACCCGTTCCATTTCACTCCAGAGGTGTTCAGCGGATTGCCCCTCGGTCCCAGCCTTTCCAAGAGCCATTGGAGGCGGCATGTCCTCTGCAAGTTCGACCAGCGCGTCGCAATAGTGTTCATACCGCCGAGAGTAATCTTCGTACACCATCAGCAGCTCGGCGCGAGTGTTGTCGTCGAGGTCATCGAGCTCCATGGCGGCGAGCAACTTCATTTCCATATGTGCCGGATCCCGGTACACCATTGGGAACGACGCCTTGCGCATGGCGATACTGAAGGCCGCCGCATCCAGAGGGGGAAGGGCAGCGAGGATCGCCTCCGTAGTTTTCGTGTTCCGCGCGGCACATTCGTCCAGAACGACATTCCTGCGAGCCGTATTCTCCTTGGCGAGTTCCCAGACCTTCATCGCTTGCTGGGGATCATTATTTTCGCCGGACTTGGCATTGAAGAGTTGTCCCATCATGCTGGAGTGGTCGCGACTCAGTTGCGCCAGCGCCGCCGTCGCCGCCGTAGCGGGTTCGTGCCAATCCTGACTTGCAGCCAGCGCGATCGCCCTTGATTCGGGCGAAAGGTCGACTTCGGACAACTGCTCCATGAGATCGACGTTGCCAATGGCACTTCCTCCCTGGCCCGCGTCCATCATCATGTCTCCGAATGGATCCACGTTCACTGTGTCGTAGAGTCTTCTGCGCGCCAATCGATGCCAATGAAGCAGTCTTTGGTCTTCGGCATTCTCGACGGCAAGGATCAGATCGTCGAACAACTGATTGTCGAGCGATTCCATGCCGTCCGTGGATTCCTGCTGGAGTCGCGTGATGGTGGCATTGAAATCCAGAAAGACATCAAAGTCATCCTTGGACTTCCCCAAGGCACTTGAGGCGGCCATTTTCATCATGCCACTTTGTTGTTTGCGGCGAAACTCGGCGTGGATCACAGCCGCATCAGACGTATAGGATTCATGAAGCGTTTCAACGATTTCCCACGTCTCACCATCGATGCCAAGATCACCGCTGAGCACTTCCATGTCATTGACGGTCATGGGCTGAGGGATCGATCCGAATAGCTCAGCGGCACCGGACGTGCTGCTGCCCCCGATCATGACGGCGCCATCGGCCTCGTCACTTTCGGATCCAACCACCACGGTGGATTTCACAGCCATGGACCGTGTTGTTCCATACCGGTCGATCGTTTCACTGCTTGCGACGTCTTCTCCATCGAGCGTGGTAAGCATTCGATTCAACATCTCGGGTGAATCTCCATCGAGAATTGCTTGCAATGATCGCGCTGTCTCGATCTGCTCTCCCTTGATGTTGTCCAGATATGCAGGCGACTCACCGTCCTCTTCATCAACCTTCGCCATGAACATGAAGGATCCTGCTGCCTCCTGAGCCTGCTGGTCGTATTCTCGAATGGCCTCTTCGTAATGCGGTCGTGTTCGAGCGTCATGGGATGACAGCAGTTCTTCCAGTGCGGACACGATGTCTTCGTCATCCGATTGACGGTTTATTGCATCGACCACCATCGGGCGTACTTCAATACCCATGTTGCCTACGGGATAGGCTCTGCGATTGGCGGTCCACCAGAGGTCGCGGGCAGCTCGATTCGAAAGCACGCTGCGAAGTTGTGCCAGCCCACGATGCAGGGAGTCCCGAAGTTTCGCGTCGGTCTTGATGGCATCTCCGTAGGCCTCCTGATGTCGCTCCAACATGAGCTGCTGCCATAATCGCCAGCCCTCGATTTTGTCCGCTTCCTTGTCGAAGGTGATTGGCCCCCGTTCATCCTCGATTTCAACTTCACGGATGCGGCCCTTGAATCGTTGTTCGTGCAGTTGGCGAACCAGCCTGGTGCGTTCGGCTTCATGTCCTGCCAGGACTCCTTCAACGACCTGCTGTTCCTGTTGGCTGAGGGCGTTCCAGTCAATCACAGTCCGCAGTTCCAACTGAGTGATGCCGCTGTGCGGAGAGAACCCCTCCCATGGCCATGGGGCACTCAGTTTTCTCTGGCGTTCTCGCAGATCGCGAACGATCTGGAGTCGCTCAGCTTGATTTGGCCCGAGGATGGTTCCAATCGCATCGAACAGGTTTGATTCAATGGAATCGATCCGCCGGCTGATCTTCCGGTACGAGGTGACACGATCCTTTGTTTCTTGAGCGTTGTGGTTGCCGGCCTTGAACCAGCGATCTTCGCCCGCCATGAACTCGGTGACTGGACCATCGCGGACGATCATGAACTCATCGAGATACCGGCCATGAACTGCTTCCAGTGCGATCATCTGATCTTCAGCGAGGCCGAGAGGCTCTACCGCACTCCGGAAGGACCGCCAGTCGAGTGGATCTGGAAAGACACCCTTGGTCCCCTGAGCGGCCGCTGGCAGCACTGGAATAAGGAGGGCGACCAGTAGGAACACTGACAGTTGCAAGGCGGGCCTGAGGGTACGAATCATGATCTTCTCCCTGGTTGCAGTGTTTTCGATATCTGCAGTTCAGCCATTTTTACAACTGAGCCCATGAATGTCGAGTGCCTGAAAAAACTATGTCCACAGGCCATCCCCGGGGGGGAAATGGCTGGC
>JAQWRC010000242.1 GCA_029243925.1 Phycisphaerales bacterium | reverse complement strand
TAGGCCACTGTATGAATGGTTCATGGACCTGAACCCCTGAGGAGGCCGTCAGGTCGAAGAAAATCTCAGTATCGATGTAGTCGTCAGCTTCCCCAAGTTCTGGAGGGACCACCGGTTCATCGGTGTGGATATGCCAGCCGGGGTCGTGGTCGAAGATAATGGCGACGATGAGGTCTTCTCCGGGCGTCACGATCCTCGAAGATGGAATAGCGGTGATTTCGACTGAATCACGGGAGTCAAAGAAGCGGGGCGCTTCCGGCTCTGCTTCTTTCAGAGGCGTGTTGAACAGGCCAGGCAGCGATGGCCCATCGGCCAGTACTGTGGCGGGAGCCAGCAACTGGCATGTAATCAGAATGGCTTGGAGTGCTCTTTTCATCATTGAAGGGGGCAGGATAGCCGTTGGGTCTCAAGCGGGCCTCCCCCACATTCCGATAAACGTTCTACAGGGCCAGATCATTGCCCTGGGAACCTCAGGTAGGGCCCATGACCAATAGTTTGAATTCCAGTCAGGTTGAAGCACTTCAGAAGGCCCTGACGGCCGGCAATGTCCAATCCGGGGAGGCTGGCGTCTTTTGCATTGACCGTAATGGCAGTGTCTGCCCTCCAATCATGGATTACGACTTTAAACGGCCGGAACGGATCAGCAAGGACCAGATTCGGTCGCTGAAGACGCTTCACGAAAGTTTTGCCCGAAATGTCGCCAGCCAATGGACTGGTTTGCTCAGGACCATCGTCGAGATCGAAATCGTCAATGTCGAGCAGATGACCTACGCCGAATACACGGCGACGCTGGCGAACCCGACCTGCTTCGGCCTTGTTCGACCGGATACGCTCGAAGGCACCGTCTGCCTCGAACTGTCACCGGACATCTTCTATCCAATCGTTGATCGACTCATGGGTGGCGGGGGCGCGACGTCCTACATTCCGGATCGTCCGCTGACGCTGATCGAGCAGCGTCTTGCTCGCTCCGTTCTCCATCGGGCGATGTCACCTCTTTCCGATGCATGGACGACCGTCCGGGCTGTCCGCTTTGCGCTGGAGGAGATCGAATCGAATCCATTGATCATGCAGGTCGTTCCTCCCAACGAGGTGGTGATCGCATTCGAGTTCAATGTGCGATCATCCGGCTTTTCGGGAACAATGACGTTGTGTGTTCCATTCACGGTCATCGAACCGTTGGTCGATGAACTGGGGCGCCGCTCCTGGGCATTCGTCAGTGGTGACGGCGCGGTTCGTTCTGATACTCCCAGTGGAACCGGGTCAATGACACGCCACATCGGCAAAGCAGGGCTTGAGGTGACGGCGACGTTGGCCGAAACGACAATGACGTTGTCGGAGTTGCAAGCGCTATCCGTCGGCGATCTCATCCTGACAGGTCACGCTTCGGATGCCCCGGCCGTTCTGGAGGTTGAGGGGCAGTCCAAATACCATGTGGTGCCAGGAATGCACCGTGGTTCTCGAGTGGTTCGTGTCACCGAAGCGATGGACCCTGCCGATCAGGGCTGAAGGCCTCTAGAAGGGCTTTGAATCCCTCCGAACCTTGCGATTCGCAAGGGGGGGAGATACCCTCTGCAACTTGGTATGTAGGTATTCAGGCGGCTTGCCCGCTGTTTTTTGAGTCAGGAGTAATGCCAGATGGACACGTTCCATCAATCGTGGCACGTCACGCATGACGGTTAATCCCGCCATGCTGGCTGAACCACCCCGTGTCGGGCCCGCTGTGCGGGTTTCGCGCATGTGGTCCGTGCATTACGCAGGGTCGAGGCTTTGGTGTTGATCTGAGTCTGTTCCACATCTCGGAACGCTCAGGACACCCCCCTTCAGGGGCTCGTCCATGCGAAGCGGACCACGGGTCTCCAGTGTTAGGGAGATGCCGTGGTTTTTATTTGAGGAACCCGAGTGAGACATGCGTCTCGACAATTAAACAACTCAACAACTAGACGGAAGTGCAGAGACATGAATCCAGAGACCATTCGAATCATCGACACCATTGCTCGTGATCGCAACATCGAGCGTGAAGTACTGATCAACGACCTTGAACAGGCGATGGTGAGTGCTGCACGAAAGCACTTCAACTCGCTTGATACGGAAGAGTTTGGTTGCAGCATTGAGCCGGTGTCTGGCGCGATCCGGCTCTGGCGGAATAACGAAGGCGAAGAGATCGAAGAGATTCCCATCGAGGAACTTGGTCGAATCCCTGCGCAAACCGCCAAACAGGTGATGATTCAGAGATTCAGAGAAGACGAACGAGCAAGTATTCTCGAGGAGTTTTCAAAACGACTCGGCGATGTCGTGACCGGCACTGCCCATCGATATGAGGGCGGAGCACTGGTCGTTCAGGTTGATCGCGCGGAGGGGTTCATGCCCCGCAGCGAGCAGATTCCGGGAGAAATCTTCCATCCAGGTGATCGCGTCCGATGCCCGATTCGCGATGTGCG
>JAQWRC010000247.1 GCA_029243925.1 Phycisphaerales bacterium | reverse complement strand
CATCGGCGATGGGCTGGCGCTGATGCACAAACGATGAATCACTCGCCGTCGGCGATGCGCCGCATCAAGGCGACGCGGGCTGCGCGATAGGCGGCTGGATCAGCTTCCCAGTCATCGAAGCCGCGAAAGACAGTCTCGATGATGGATGCGCGTTCATCGGGCGTCAACTGCTCGAGCATGGCGTGATCTTCCAGACCGATGCGATGGGCTTCAAACCGCAGCCCCGACAATGGCCCATCCGGCCCCGGGTACACCACATGGGTATCCCCCGCAGGAAGTTTGTTGGTCGTATTGGGCATGGCAGGATGGTCGACCACGCTCTGGGCGAATGGATCCGCCTTGTAGTGGTTCAGTCCCCAGTGCAGGTATCCATCAAGATCCCACTTCGCAGCCGCCCAGCCGATCCACACCTGACGAAGTCGTTCCTGATCAAGCAACCGATTGATCCACGGGCCACCGGGAACGAGACAGGTATAGACCCACACGTGGTCGCCGGCGGCCTTGCGTTCATCGAAGAACTCGATGTTCTGCTGATACTTGTGCACCTGCGGACACCAGATGTCGACTGCACCGGTCAGCTCACGCGTCATGGTCGCTTCGACGATCGGGATGCCCGGCATCGATTCTCGAAGCGCTTCTGCCGCCAATGCATAGTCGGCCGCATTGACGTCGGTGGGTTCATCCGCCAGATGCTGCACCCAACGATCCTGCCAGCCGTTGTCGACGATGGCCTCCATCATCTGCCCCGCCAGATCAGCCAGCGCAGCACGCCCCTCATCGGATGTCATCGGAAGATTGACCATGCCGAGCTCAAGCCAGCCAACGGACCAATCTCCCTTGGGCCGACCTGCGATGGTCGCGCCCTCGATCCATGGAATGCCCGCGTCATCGAAGAGTCGTACGTATCGCTCAAGTCGCGTTCGATCGAGCGACCATGTGTCATCAGTTCCTCGAGCAAAGAAATCTCGCCAGTTGAGGCGGTGCACGTTTTGTCGCCCACGCGCCATGAGGTCCGCATACTGTCGAATCATCTCCCAGTGCGGCTCACTCCACCGTTTCAACCCATGGCGGTCGGCCATCTCCCGAGCGTTGAACCAGTTGGTGTATGCCAGCGTGTCACGGGACATTGGCGGCACCAGCACATCGTGAATCCGCAGTTGCACAGGCAGTGTCAGCGAATGATCGCCCTGCTGTACCGTGATCGACCAGGTGGACTCGCCGTGAGTCGCATCCGCTGCAATGGGCAGTTCAAGTCGCAACGCAGCCACTTCGCCATCGGGCAGAAGCGGCAAGGCGATCGGCTCCACGACTTCGTAGGTCTCGAAGGGCGCCCGGCGGATCACATGCGGATTGATGTTTCCCTTGAACTGCTCGGTGCGTGAATCAAGCCCTGTGTTTTCCTCGACTGGTACGGCGATCAGGCGGGACCACACTACCGGCGTGTTCATCTCCGAAGCCGCCGTCACCTGGAGTGGCGTGCCGGCCTCGAGCCCGGTGATCAGCAGATGGACGCCGATGGGCACGCCACGTGGCGCATCAAGCTGCATGGCCGTGGCGCCATCGTCGATGCTGCT
>JAQWRC010000245.1 GCA_029243925.1 Phycisphaerales bacterium | reverse complement strand
GCAACCTCAGCCGCGCCGACATCGCTGCAGCTGCTTCTGCGCCACAGCAAGGCGTTCACGAAACCACCTTTGCCCGGCACTTGAGGCCCGAGCATGCTGGCGAACCATGTTCGCTCGACGATGCGACATCGAACATCCGATTTCTTGTTCCGGAAAAAACAATATCGATTGACGATGGATTCTGCGGCGCGTCCATTCATGATGTCGCGGAGTGCCCTGGTGACTTAGTGATCTGGACCCGCCGCGGCAGCCCGGCATACCAGTTGGCCGTCGTTGTTGATGACGCTCGCCAAGGAGTCACCGACGTCGTTCGTGGCGATGACCTGCTTGCCAGCGCCGCACGACAGGTTCTCCTGGCTCGCTCACTGGATCTTCCTTCGCCACACTGGTGGCACCTGCCACTGGTGCTTGGTGAAGACGGGCACCGGCTTGCCAAACGGCATGGTGACACTCGAATTGAAGCCTACCGTACACTGGGCGTTCGCCCACAACGCCTCCTTGGACTGCTTGCCTGCTGGTGTGGGTTGACGGAACGCCCCGAGGAGTTGACTATCACCGAAGTGCTGGAACGATTTGATCTGGACCGGCTTCCCCGTGTTCCAGTCACCATGACCGGAGAGGACGACCGATGGCTGCGTTGCGTGTGATTGCCCTACTCCTTGTGATCTGCTGCACCGGGTGCGGCACGCCGAATGCGCTGCCTACACATGAAAAAGTCATGATTGGAGGAGAGCTCTGGACTCTTGAACTGGCCATGGATGACGAAGCAATTCGCCGCGGCTTGATGGATCGCACTGCTCTGCCGGAAGACGGCGGGATGCTCTTCATCTTTCCAGACACCGACTACAGATCCTTCTGGATGGCCAATTGCCTGATCGACATCGATATCCTCTTCCTTGATGACCGCGGCACCATCTCGGCGGCCCACGAAATGAAGGTCGAACCACCCAGAACAGCTCAGGAGTCCCAGTTCGCCTACGAAGGGCGTCTGAGGAACTACGAGAGCGTCTATCCGGCCAGATTCGCCATAGAACTGCCTGCAGGGTCGATCCAGCGACTCAGCGTAAAGCCCAATCAACAGCTGAAATTGGACATACAGCGGCTTAAGTCGCTCCGAAACCGCGCCGATAGGACTCGAAGCGATCGCACCTCATTCTGAATCCGAGGTGCGACCCGGGGCCACATTGTGCGGGAACAGATCAATATCTCGGTCGTAGCACTCGATGAGTCAGCAGCTCAATGCCGCGCTCTCGCATCATCGATCAGTGCAGCCTGGCCTACGGCGCAGACACCACGATTCATGGTGGGCTCACACGGTCATATCAGCGCTTCCCAAATTGAATCTTGCGACGCCATGCTGGTGTCCTGTGGTGACGTGTTGCCTCCGACACAACTGATGATGGAACTGGATGCGTTGCGCGAAACCGGACTCCCAGTCATCCTTCTGGCAGAAGACCACGTAATACAGTCTGCCCTGCAACATGCCGACGTGCTCGGCCTGCGCATGGCCAGCACTGCCGCGGCCATTGCCGGTGCTTTGGCTGGCGCCGTACACAGGTCAAACGAAGTTGCTTCGCTGCTGCAGGAAACCGGCAAGACGAAAGTGGATCATTCCCGAATCAATTACCGTCTGGCAAGAATCAACCGTGAACTCGAGGATGCCGCGCAACTGCAGAAGGAATACCTGCCTCAGCCTCGAGTCACCATTCCCGGTGGCACGGTGTCTGTGCTCTGGCGCCCCGCCAGTCATGTCTCGGGTGACGGGTGCGCCGTACACAAACTTGATTCCTCCCGAACACTCTTGTTTCTTGCTGATGCCATCGGCCATGGCATCCCGGCCGCCATGCTGTCGGTCATGATGCAGCGAGTCCTTCTGGAGGCGGTCCGGCAGCACGATGATGATGTACTTGCCGATCCAGCCAGTCTGCTTGAGCAGATGAACGAAGCCCTGCTGCAGCGGCAACCTGGTGTCACCCGATTCGCCACCGCGGTCTGTGGTGTATTTGACTCGAAACTGCACCAACTCCGACTCGCCTCGGCCGGACACCCCCCCCTGCTGCGATCACAAGCAGGCGGAAGCATCACTCCGCTTCCGGTTGGCGGATCGCTTCTTGGCGTATTTGAAGATGAACAGTTCTCCTCCACCGTGGTACAGCTGGAACCGGGTGATCGGCTGATCATGTACTCCGATGGAATCGAAGAAGCATGCCAGCAGCCCGAGGATAAATGCGGCGCCACCGCGCTGGCTCGATGTTGTGCGGAATGGACGGACACGGAAAATCTCATCGATGCGATGCAGCAGAGACTTGACACTTCGCTGCGAAATCGAAATCGGGATGACATCGATG
This sequence comes from Phycisphaerales bacterium, assembly GCA_029243925.1. Taxonomy (GTDB): domain Bacteria; phylum Planctomycetota; class Phycisphaerae; order Phycisphaerales; family SM1A02; genus SP202. The sequence goes on along the minus strand of JAQWRC010000245.1, from coordinate 3,538 downwards.
ATCTGACGATGATGTGTCTGGATATTGATCCATGCAACGATGGACGTCTTGCCGCCTGATCACGACCTGAACGGCCGGCTCATCGACTCGCATCCGACTCGACACGCATTGACCGAACGATCTGAGCAACAGTGCGGACCATCATGTCCACCTCGATGTTCAGGCGATCTCCTTCCTGCACACGACCCAGTCGGGTCTTGTCCAGAGTCGTTGGAATCAGCGCCACCGTGAAGCACTCTTGATGTACCGCCGCGATCGTCAGTGAAATACCCGCCAGACAGATCGACCCTTGCGGCACGAGCAACTCGGCCAATGCGACGGGAACCTGAACGGAAAGTCGGTGGTCATCGCCATTGCACTCGATTGAATCGACCTGGCCACAGTCATCCACATGACCCTGCACCATGTGACCACCCAGCGGATCGCCAACACGCAAAGCCGATTCCACGTGCACCTCATCGCCCACTGCGAGGTCGCCGAGCATGGTGTGCTGCAATGTCTGGGGAATAGCCTCAAACGCCAACTCGCAGCATTCGCCGTGCACCTCAGGGGGCTCTGAAACCGTGAGACAGCAGCCCTCAATCGCAATTGAATCGCCTTCTTGAGGCCTCGGATCCAGCGCAGCAACACTGATACGCAGTGCCAAACCCCCATTTCCGGTTGGTTCGGCAGCACGTATCTGGCCAATATGATGGATGAGCCCTGTGAACATCAATAGGGAGTGTAAGTCCAGAACCGCCTCCCGGCTTGCCCCGCCCGAGAATGCCCTTCTTGACGCCCCAGTGTGGAGTCCTGATACTGCCCGTCTTCGCTTGGATGCCCCAAACCCCCGGCGGAGCCCCAACTCATGAATGAAACACCCCTGCACCACCGTCCAAGTCCTTCGATCCTCAGATCGTTGATCTGCCTCGTAGGACTTGCTGCCCTGCTCTCCACATCCGCCTGCGATGCCAATCGGCACATGACCGATCAGCAGCGAACTGACGCTGAACGAGAACAGCGACAGGAGGTCGTTCGACAGCAACTCGAACAACGCTACATGGTTGGACCAACGAGCGCTGCCAAGATCAACTACACCGTGCAGTGGCAGTACCAGGTGCCGCAACGTCGTGTCAGACAAATCATTCCTGCAAAGGACTCTGTCTTCATTCTGACACACGGCAATAACTTGATCCGAGTCATGGCCGACAGTGGGCAGAAAGTGTGGACCGTCTCTGTCGCCAACTCGCTGCAGAAAGTCCACTCCATCATCCCGGTCGTTGACCAGGGGCTTGTCCTCGTACTCACTGACAACTCAATCCTCACGCTGAGTCTTGCCACCGGCATGGCGGAAAATGCCGCAATCGGGAAAGCCAAGCAAAATCTGGAATGGATCGCCAATACCAAAGGCACCCTCAGTGGCGAGTACTTGCTCTATGGCGCCTCCTCCGGCCAACTGGTCTGGCAGGCTTGGCAGATCGGCTTCGCCTGGCGTGCCTATCAGGTCGATCACACGTTGCAGCGCAGGCCAATCGTCCAAAACAACATTGTGGTTTCGACCGGCTCTTCCGGCGTCATCATGGCATGCGACATCAAGACTGCATCACAACTCTGGCGAACCCAGTTGCTCGACGACATCGTCGCCGAGCCGGTAGCTTCGAGCAATGCGCTCTACGTTGCAGGCCTGGATCAGCACCTTCGTGCCTTTGACCTCTCTTCCGGCCGCAGTTTGTGGCGGGTACTGACAACGAGCCCACTCACCGATTCGCCGGTGCTCATCGGCAACACCATCTACCAGCAGATCCCCGGAGAAGGCCTTGCTGCATTCAATGCACTGCCACAAAACAAACTCAACGGCGAGCACCTCTGGACCAGCCCCAGCATTGCGGGGTCGGTGATTACCAAGCGTGACAACATGCTGCTGACGTGGAATCCAGGCATGAAGATGCTGCGTACCATCGCTTCGGATCGAGGTACGCCGACCATTGACATGCACCTTCCTGATGTCCTCAATGTGACTTCAACCGACATTGAAGAAGGCACGCTCTACATCCTCGGGATCGACGGGCGGATGACCTGCCTCTCACCGTCCAACTGAACACACGAAAGTAGAGATTGCAATGTCTCTGGTCCACGTCAAACGTGCCCTTCTGTCGGTCAGTGACAAGACTGATCTCGTGCCCTTCGCCCGCGCACTGACTGAACTGGGCGTCGAACTGATCTCAACGGGCGGCACTGCCAAGGCGCTCGAGGCTGCGGGCATCAGCGTGACACCGATTCAGGATATAACCGGCTTTCCCGAAATGATGGATGGCCGCGTCAAGACATTGCACCCACGTGTCCACGGCGCACTCCTTGGACGGCCTGATCTGCCCGAGCACGTGGAGGCTATGGACGAACACGACATCGAGCCCATACAACTTGTGTGCATCAACCTCTACCCCTTCGAACAAACCATCAGCCGTTCCGATGTGACCTCTGAAGAAGCCATTGAGCAGATCGACATCGGGGGGCCATCAATGCTGCGTTCCGCAGCGAAGAACCACGATTTCGTTGCCACAGTGACGACCCCAGCTCAATACGATCAAGTGGTAACCGAACTGCAGCAGAACGAAGGAGCAACACGCCAGCCCCTCCGTCGAAATCTTGCCGCAGAAGCCTTTGCCCGAACGGCGTCCTACGACACCGCGATCAGCACGTGGATGACGTCACGCAGTGACTCGACGTTCCCGCCCGTGCTCCAACTCATCGGACGCCAGGAACGTGTGCTGCGATACGGAGAAAACCCACATCAGCGGGCTGCCCTGTATCGCATCGACACGGATGACGCACTCCAACTTGCCACCGCCCAGATGCGCAACGGCAAGCCCTTGAGCTACAACAACCTGAATGACGCCGCAGCCGCGCTGCTCTTGGTGAGTGACCTGGCCATCGTCTTCCCCGATCGGTGCACCGCAGCGGTCATCAAGCACACCAACGCATGCGGTGCAGCTCACGGGACCACTCCGGTCGAAGCATTTGAACGTGCATGGGCCGGCGACCCCCGCGCAGCATTCGGAGGAATCGTCGCCTCCTCCTCGGCTATCGACGCGACGCTCGCTGCTGTCATCGCCGACGGTCAGAAATTTCTCGAAGTCATCATCGCCCCGTCTTTCACTGATGACGCTGTCACGATGCTGGCCGAGCGATGGGCAAACGTCAGGCTGCTGGAAGTCCCCGGCATTGGCGACGTCACCCCGCAGTCACTCATGGCTCGCACCATCCCAGGAGGGCTACTGGTCCAGGAACCAGATGCAGGATTGCCAGATCCCGACCGGTGGAATCATGCCGCCGGCCCAGCTCCGGACGATGCCATGCTGGAAGATGCACGGCTTCTGTGGGTCGCCTGCAAACACCTCTCATCAAATGCGATCGCCGTCGGCGGTGATGGCATGCTCTGCGGGGCCGGAACTGGTCAGGTCGACCGGGTTGGCGCCTGCACGCTGGCGATCCAGCGAGCTGGGGATGAGCTGAAAGATCGCACACGCATCGTCGCGGCTTCAGATGCATTCTTCCCATT
>JAQWRC010000244.1 GCA_029243925.1 Phycisphaerales bacterium | reverse complement strand
GTTGCCGTGATAGACGTCATGGTCATCCGGAATGGCGATCGCCGGCCGGTTGCGCGTCAGATCACGAAAGGACCAGCAGAAGCGGTACCACTTGTAGAGGTAATCCAGAATCGCGATCTCGGTATTTCGATTGTCCACCGGGACAAGATCGCCTTCATAGATCTGATCACCGGCGAAGAAAAGCAGGTCGGGATCATGCCACTCGACGGATGCGACGGTTTTCTTGTGCGGCATCCAGATTCCGTCGTGATTCCATTTCAAGTCCCCGGTAAACACCTTCTGACAGTTCATAGCTCCCAAGACCAGTTCATTGTCCTCGGGCTCCGCTCGAAGCAGGCCTTCATAGGGTTCCGCGTCACCAACGAGAACTCGGTATCGGGCCTGCTCGCCAGGATCCCGCCCACCGACGCGGAATGTCATTGTTCGCGAATCAGGATGCATGCGAGCGTGGGCCACCTCGGCCCATGTGTCACTGTCGTCCTCCATGATTTCAAGTGTGCCAACCTGATCGTCTTCCACGCCCATCGGTGGCAACTGCGCCGTCAGATTCAGCACACCTTCGCTGATGGTGTACTGCGTCATGAGCACAGGGCCCCATGCACGATCCGCGTTGTACGCGAGTCGATCTCCTGAGATATCCAAATCATCGAACCAATGTCCGCCACCACCGCCTTTGGCGCCAAGATGCGAAACCAGTGCAATGGCACCATCGACAAGTGATCGGTCGATATCTTCTGCAACGAGTTCATCGAAAACTTCATTGGGCCCAGTCAGTGATCTCACAGTCACTCGACATGATTTCGTACTTGTCAGCTCGACGATCACTTCCAACGTGCCTTCAAACGGGCCATCAAGGACCAACGTTGCATCATGCTCTTGCGTGGCATCAAGCTTGGGAAGTTGGTCGCTGCCGACGAATCTCGCGATGGCCCAGGAAGATTGCGTCGCCAAGGGCTGATCGTTGTGCCGCAGTGAAACACGCCCCGTTTCATCCACCAGACAAAGCAGTCCACCGTCTTCCGCGGGGACATGATGGACTTGCGCCGTGAGCCTGTGGTCCACATGCTGCCCGCCTGCGCCAAGAAGGAGTCCCGACCATGCATCCGAATTGGGTTCAGCGTGCCCGTCCATCGCGCCGGTCTTGACGGACAACTGCACTCCATCACCTATCCGCTCATATCCACGGGTGACGGTGCTTCTCTTGTCGTTGGGACAATCAATCGACCATGGCAGTACGTGGCAGGTGCGCTGTGACATTTTTGGACGACGCTCGATGCACTCGACTCGTCCGTCATTCACCCGCCAGTCCTGCAGACGATTGGCCCAGAAATCAGGACCGATCCACACTTGATCCGATGTGTCATTCCAATTCCACCGCATCCGGGGCTCGCTCAGTCGCTTCTGCTGAAGCCCGATGGCCAGCGTTGCAGCCTGATCGCATGCCTTTGCCGCAACATCACCGCCCTGATTGCACGCGACAAGTACAGCCATGTTCTTTGCTGGTGCAACCCAGGCGACGCAATACCACATGGTGTTGCTTCCGGCGTGAGTCAGCACTTCTCCCCCCGCCCAATCTCGACTTCCGGTACCCCAGCCCATTGCATACGACCTGTCGGCTCCGGGGGCAGGCTCATGCAGCTCTGTGAATGTGCTTGGCTTCAGAAGACCATGCTCACCACGCGGGCCGGTGAGATGCGCACCGACAAATCGACTCCAATCCTGCATGGTGCAATGCACACGCCCGGCAGGAGTGATTGCTTCGGGGTTGTCCGCTTCGGGTGCTGAAGGAGTTCCATCATCCCGATGTCCATTGGGCTGATTCGGGCCGTGTTGCAAAGGCGTACCAAAATCGGCAGATTCCATCCCCAGAGGTTCAAAGACTTCCTGCTGAATCAATTGTTCATAAGGCGCGCCAGCGGCCCTTGCACACATGAGTCCCGCCACCGTGTAGCCAGCATTGGAATACGCAAATGATCCACGTGGACCCACGGGTTCCATTTCCAATACGTCGGCTACGAAGGCTTGACGCTGCTCGTGCGGAGTCCCCTCACTCGACCACGCACGCTTCCAGGCGTCAGTCCCCAGCATCTTTGGTGGAACTCCGCCTCGATGCGTCAGCAACTCACGCAGCGTCACTTCTGAATACCCCGGATGCATCCGTGTGGACATGTCCGGCACCATCTGGGCGATGGTGGTATCCCATTGAATATGCCCCTGTTCGACCAGCCTCGCGGCGAGGGTGGCCGTCATGGCCTTCGTACATGAGCCAAGATGCCATGCATCCTCAAGCGTCACTCGATCTTCACCGCCACGAACTCGAACGCCGACTGCCGCTGATTCAATGATCCGATCTCCATCAATGACGACGACCGCCATCCCAGGAATGTCATGCCGTTTGATCAGATGTTCCAGAACATCGTGCAGTTCAACAGCTGCGCCAGATGATGCAGCCGGAGCAGACACAAGTGTCAGCAGCGCAAGTACGAATCGGATCCACATGGCTGCCATTTCCTTGTCTCTTGGACTCTCACAATGGGCCTGCTGGGACTCGAACCCAGATGGGGTTTACCCCCAGCGGATTTTAAGTCCGCCGCGTCTGCCAATTCCGCCACAGGCCCGCCGCATTGTAGTGCTGGGCAGGAAACCACCGTGCCGATAGTCACATGATGGCCCGCACTTCAAGAACCATAGTCGCTCCCATCGCTCTGGGGCTTCTCCTCAGCACACTTTTGGCAGGCGTAGTCCTCTCACGGTCACTCCAAGGCCTGCCCCCGGCGCCGGGCGAATCAGGGACCCTGCTTGCAAGTACACCCCCAATCAAACCCCCTGAAGCCGCTCAGGAAAAACCCGCTGCTCCACATCAGCCTGAGCCGGCTGCTGCTCCTGACGATTCAGTCCCACCCAAGCAGCAGCAGCCGAGCGCTCCCGCCCCCGAAAGCACGATTCTGTTCCCGGAGTCGCGCAATGATGAGCTGCGAGGCAAGCTGAAATCCTTCAGTGAAGCTGGCCATGACGTGCTGTCCTATCGGGAAGCTCGTGAAGTCCTCTACTGGCACGCCGACAACAAGAATGGAATCGTGACCACCATCTATGCGCAGCGGCCCACCAAGCTCAAGCCTTCAGAATGGCCGGATCCCCAGGTGCTCAACTGCGAACACCTCTGGCCCCAATCCAAGGGGGCAAAGCGTCCTCCCATGCGCACTGATCTGTTCCATCTCCGCCCGGCCGTACCCCGAGTGAACTCGACACGAAGCAACCATCCGTTTGGCACACCAGTTGAAACGAAACCTTCGTCCGCCAAGTGGAAGGTCGGACAGGATGCCTCCGGCCGAACCGTGTTCGAGCCACCGCCAGCTGTGCGCGGTGATATCTCACGATCACTCTTCTACTTTTCGGTTCGGTACGAAAAGCCCATTCCTGATTCCGAAGAACAGATCCTGCGACGATGGCATGAGGTTGA
>JAQWRC010000240.1 GCA_029243925.1 Phycisphaerales bacterium | reverse complement strand
ACCAGCGATGTCGCCCGATCCAGAGAACGATTGAAGACGTCCACACGCGCGCCGGCCTCAACGAGGCCCGCCACGACGGCCCGTGCGGCGCCCCCGGCACCGAGCACGGCGACACGACTTCCTGCCAACTCGATGCCAAGTGTTTCCACGACGGCCGCCGCGTCAGTGTTGTCTGCAGTCAGCTCGCCATCGTCCCCAATGAGCACTGTATTGGCGGCTCCCGCTCGCTCGGCAATGTCGGTGATCGTGCCCCCCGCTTCACGTACGAAGCGAAGTGCATGTTCCTTGTGCGGCAGCGTCACGCACACGCCGTGAAGCGTACAGTCCGGTTCGCCAAGCAAAACGGACATCGTGGCTTTGAACGATTCCCAACCTGCGATCACGGGCATGGGCAGCAGCACGCCATCAAATCCGGTTGATGCAAACCCCGCATTGTGAACAATCGGGCTCAAACTGTGCCCCAGCGGCCAGCCCATGACGGCCATGACGCGAGTCGCACTGGTCAATGCACGAAAGCGATATCGCTCGACCAACGTTTCAACATCACACTGGCCTTCTGCTGTCGGTCCGGCCGGACCGGATGCAAAGGTCAAGAATCCGCCAGCACACCCGGTCAACACCCGGCTTGGGAGTCCGAGTTCACCCATGCACAATGCGATCATGGGTTTTGATCGCGTGTGGAGCAACTCGAATGCCTCAACGTTGTCGCGCGCGGATCTCGCCCGCCAGACCAACTTGACAACCGATGCCGCCTCAACCTCCTGCATGGCAACGGCGCGGCGAAGCAGATCCTCGGGCCGACCAAGCAGCTCGTGCATGGACAGAATAAGTCCGACGTCCGCGCCGAACGCGCCGCAGACAGATTGCAGTTCATTGCTTTCCTCCCACATCGCATGTTCCACATCGATGTATCGAGGCTGAATGTCCTCATCCTGCATGACCTGGAAAAAATCGGCGAGGTCTTGCGCGTTGCCTTCGAAGGTGCCTCCTTCGGCAACACTTCGTACGGTGACGATGCATGGAGCAGGCGACTCCGACACAAGTCGGGCAAGTGCCTCGCCATCCGGCGCCTCCATCGGCCAGTCATCCACTCGCCATTCCACAAGATCCGCGCCTGCTTCCACCGAAGCCACCGCCTGAGCCAATGAGGCATCAAGATCGTCCGTGGTCGGAACCGGAATGGAAACGGCGATGCAGGCCATGGCAGGATCATATGCCGCGCAGCGATGACTATCATGGTCCGCATGACCCAACGCCCATTTGATGAGGGTGAAACCGCGATTGAGAATGCCTACGCCCTGCTTCGAAGCTGGACGCAGGGGCTGTTTCGCTTCGACGACCATGTCCAGAACCTGAAATACGTGATCGCTCCAAATGGGCAGCTCATCGCTCCGGTCATGGTTGCGGCGCTCCAAACGAGCGATACGGCACTCTACATACCGGATGATGAATCACCCGCACTGCAACTGCTTGTCGGGCTCGAACCATTCGAGGATCGCGGCGAAGCCGGATCGCTTGCGGATCGATGGCGCATTCACCATGGCGAGGAAGAGGACATCAACTGGGTCATGATGGAAATCGACATGGCACGATTCAGTGGACTCGTGATCGATGGCGAAGCGCTTGTTCGAACCAATCTCTTTGCTGAGGTGGAAGCCCAACTCTGCAGGTCGATCAATGATCTTGGCGATGATGCGATGCGCCGCATCTGCCAAGCCAGACTCGACCTCGATGTCGAACAGCCACGCGCGGTCGCCATTGACCCGCTCGGGCTCGACATACGTGCTCGGTTCGATATCGTGCGCCTGCCCTTTGGAACACCCATCGAGGATCCCGACCGGGCAATACACATCGTGCGCGGCTGGGCCTCGAACTGATCACGAGTACACCTGAACTGTTCAGCTGTCCTCGGCCATGCGCTCGATGACGCTCGTGCTGCTCAGCCCCGGCCGATGCCCGAGCACACGAAGATCAAGGTTCAGTTCCATGACGATGTCATGTTCATTGATCTCTTCGGGCCGGTAGTCACCGCCCTTGACGTAGACGTCGGGCATGACGGCGCGGATGAGTTCGTGAGCCGTCGGCTCCGGGAATGACACGAGGTAGTCGATGCAGCGGAACTCCGCCAAAATCTCCAACCGCTGCTTGAGGGGATAGACCGGACGGTCGGGCCCCTTCTGCTTGGCGACTTCATCATCGACATTGACGCCGACCACGAGCACGTCACCCAGATTCGCCGCTTCACGCAGGTAGGCCACATGGCCGGCGTGCACCACATCGAAACATCCATTGGTCAGCACGATGCGCCGGCCCGCTTCTCGATGCACGGCCAGTTCGACCGCCAGTTCCCCAAGGGTTCGGACCGTACTTTCCGGCGGCGCCTGCCGCAGCATGATTTCGCGACGTACACGGGCGAGCGGGATGGCCTGCGTGCCGAACACTTCGACTTCAAGCCC
>JAQWRC010000220.1 GCA_029243925.1 Phycisphaerales bacterium | reverse complement strand
GCCTCCATGGGCACGACTTGTTCAATGGTCCCGCCCTTGGTGGAGCTGTATCGCAGTGTGACCGGTTCATCGCCTTCTACAAGGAACTGGTACATCACTTCGTCTTCACTGCCGACGCCGCGTTCATTGCGGATCCGCTCTGGATGAGGGTCATCGCCGGCAAGCGTCGGGTTCGACCAGGGTTGCAGTGAACGAATGGAGCCGCTGGCGACGACTCGGCTGTTGTCGCCAGTGTCGCAATGCAATTCGTCGGGCAGCCCAATTCGATGTTGCCGAGCCCAGCCGAGAATCGTTGGGATCACCTTGGGGTTCTTGATCTCGACGGTGACTTCCCAGAGGTCTGCGGGGCCCTTGCGGACTTGTAGCATTCCCCATTCGACCAGTGGCATTTCATCTGCGTGGTACATGGTGAATGCGAAGTTCCGGTGGCATTCCTCTTCTTGGGCCCAGAGTGGGGCGACGCGATTGGCGTCCTTCGTGGTTCCACCTACGAGGATGGTCCCGTACGTGGGATGTTCAACCTCGTGGTATGGGACATAGACCTCTTCAAACTGGAGCATGTCCCGGAACATTCTGGTGTCTTCGCTACCAGTACGCTCGGCGTCAGCGAACATCTTCTTTTCAGACCAGAGTTCATTGACGAAGGACATGATGCCTTCCTGCTCGTATGTGAAGGAGGTCTCGTCTCCATGGGTGGAGTAGAGGTCTCGCCAAGAGAGCAGGGCATCGTAAAACGGAATCAGGTCACTTCCCTTTTGTGCCATGCGTTCCATGATGCGCATGTCATTGCCCGGATAGTTTTGGTAACTGGCACCAGGACCGTAGAGCACCATGCCGCCACTGTTGTGGTAGGACTGGACTCCAGCAATGTTCGTATGCGCCATGATGAAATCAGCCGTGGCTTTGCATTCCGGAAGGCTCAGTGGATAGTCCGTTGCTCCACGTTGGATGTATTCGGGTTGCCAATCGCTGGGGAAGTTGCGATTCGGGTCGTAGCCTCCTTGGCCATCTTCATTGATCGAACCATCGCCATCTTCGTCAGTGCCTTCCTGGCCCAGTCGCGTCCAGCCGCCAGGTGCATCATCTGAACCAACACGAGTGAAGAAGCGGGGGTCCTCTTCGTCGAGTGCATAGCGACCAAGAGGATCGCGGACCCACATCGAAGTGATGTGCCCGTCTCCGTCGAGATCATCAGGTCCGTCCTCGTCGTACTGTCCATCGTGGTCGTTGTCGGTCGGCCGGATGCCGCCGCGCAGCGAGTTGGGATCGGATGCCTCATCAAACCAGTAGGAGCGGCCGTCGGGATTCGAGCTTGGCACGAAGTAGAAGGATCGCTCCTGCATGAGTTTCGTCAGGCGTTGGTTCTTGCCGAAGCTCTTGGTGAGGTACCAGATGGTGTACAGCACGGTTTCCGTGGCCTGCAGTTCATTGCCATGGATATTGCCTTCGATGTACATGGCTGTCTTGGACTCGGCCGGTCCGGTTGCTGGATCGTTGAGTGTGACAAGCCAGATGTCGCGGCCGGCAACACTCTTGCCGATGGATTCCAACGTGAGCAGATCGGGGTAGGCGCGAGTCAGCTTCTTGAGCGCATCCGTCATTTCATCGTAGTCGTACCAGTGGTTGAAGGTCATGTCGACCTTGCTTGGGTGTGGTGTCTGCGCAAATGCCATTCCGGCTCCGCACGCAATCGTCAACAGCATGATGATCAACTGTTTCATGCATCACCTCCATCGGCATCGTTGTCGGTCATCGGGACCGAGTGAGTTGTTTGTCCGTATTTTTCACTGAAGAGTTCGATCTCAAGCGGTTCCCCGTCGGGGTGCTCGATGATCCATCGCATGTCGTGTCGGCCTCCATCCGGATCGATCGACCAGACTTTCTGGACGCGACTGCCGGAAATGACGCCATCTGGTTCCGTACTGATCCGCACGACCCATGGTCGAGCTCGTCGATTGCGTTTGGCCATCGCCGTGCCCGCGGGAAGAAGACCTTCATTTACGAGTGAAGCGCGGACCATCCAGAGTCCATCGGACAGTCGTTCAGTTTCAACATGCTGAAGCTGCACATCGGGCAGCCGCTCAGCAAGATCGAGAATGAAATCGGTCTGTACTGAAGCCATGCCATCAAGG
>JAQWRC010000213.1 GCA_029243925.1 Phycisphaerales bacterium | reverse complement strand
CCGACCAGTCACTCGCGAAGGCAAGGAGAAGAAGCACTTCTCCGAACTGATGCGGGAACACTATGGAACCACCGCCTCGAAGATGGCCGATGCCCTCGCAGGCAGCGGCGATGATCTTGACGATGATCTCGAACACAATCTCGAAGCCATCGAGGCGGATGACATCCACCGGATGGCCGAAGAACCAACGCTGATCAATCTGGTGAACTTGATCCTGCTTGAAGCCATCCAGAGCCGCACATCGGACGTGCACATCGAGCCATTTGAAAACGAACTTACTGTGCGCTATCGCATCGATGGCATGCTGCACACGCAGAAGCCGCCGCCGAAGCATCTGCAGCCTGCCTTGATCGGTCGAATCAAGATCATGTCTGGCATGAACATCGCGGAACGGTACGTGCCGCAGGATGGCAAGATCGCCCTCCGCTTTGAAGGGCGAAAAGTCGACATCCGCGTTTCAACTGTGCCGACGCTGTACGGCGAATCCGTCGTCATGCGTATTCTCGACAAGACATCGCTGAATCTGGATCTGGCCACACTGGGCATGCGTGACGAACTGGTCGACACGATGGATGGACTCATTCAGAAGCCCCATGGCATGGTGCTTGTTACTGGCCCGACGGGCTCAGGCAAGACGACGACGCTCTATGCCGCGCTCACCAGGCTGTATGACCCGCACAAGAAGATCATCACCATCGAAGATCCGGTTGAGTACGAACTCGGCGGCATCAACCAGATACCGGTCAATCCAAAACGCGGCCTGACCTTTGCCAGCGGCCTCCGCTCCATTCTTCGACAGGACCCCGATGTCGTCTTCGTCGGCGAAGTCCGCGATGGCGAAACTGCCGACATCGCCATCCGATCCGCACTTACCGGTCACCTCATCTTCTCCACGCTGCATACCAATGATGCGCTCAGCAGTGTTGGACGTCTCGTTGACATGGGCGCAGAGCCATTCCTCGTCGCTTCAGTTCTCGAGGGACTGCTGGCGCAACGACTTGGGCGTCGAATCTGCCCCCACTGCCGACAGCAGAGCGACATGACGGATGAGGAAGCACAGCGACTTCGCAGTGATGAACGAGAACGATTCGGAGGCAAGGTGTGGCATGGCGCCGGATGTGAAAAATGCAATGACACCGGCTACCTGGGCCGAATCGGATACTTCGAACTGCTGAAAATGAATGGCGCGGTCAGATCAGCCATCTCCAGCGGTGCTGGCGCCAACGAACTTCGAGAAGTCGCCACCGACTTTCACACCATGCGGCAGGATGGATTGATCCGAGCTGCCGAAGGTGAAACAACCATTGCCGAAGTCCTCCGTGCAACGCAGGACGCGGATGAAATGGACGGTTGAACTGATGCCGACCTTTCAGTACCAGAGCCTCACTTCCGATGGCATGCGACAAAGCGGACTGATTACGGCCCAGAACCGTGCAGATGCCGTCCGCCAACTGCTTGGCCGAGGCGAAACAGCAACGAACATCAGCAGCGTCAATGACAGTACGTCTGATGCCGCTGCACCATCTACGCCCACCCGGTCACGTGAACAAGATTCCAGTCGACGGCGCTTTGGCCGACCTTCAATGTCACGAACGGAGATGGCCACACTGGTACGTGAACTGGCAACGGCACTTGAAGCCGGTTTGCCGTTGATGCAATCACTGAAAACCATCCGCAAACAAGCCTCCGGCAAGGGGGCGCCTGCAGTGCTCGACCATCTCATCAGTCGAGTCGAAGCGGGTGAACCGCTCTACAAGGCGGCGATCGACTACGGCGCACCATTTGACGACCTCGTCATCGGCATGCTCAGAGCCGCGGAAGCATCAGGACGTACCCCGGAAATCCTGCACCAACTTGCGGAACTTCTCGACCGAGGCATTGAGCTCCGTCGTGAAGTGATGGGAGCCCTCTTCTATCCCTTCCTCGTCGCCCTGCTGATCGTTGCCAGTGTGGTCATTCTCGTGACCGTGGTCATCCCACGAGTCATGGAGCCCATCATTGCCGCCGGTGGCGGCGAGGCCTCTCTTCCTCTGCCAACGCAGATCGTGCTTGGCCTGGCACACTTCATCGGAAGCTGGTGGTGGATCTGCCTCATTTCAGTCGCACTGATCTGGTATGCGTGGCGCAACTGGATCGCTGTCCCGCTCAATCGCCTCCGCTTCGATCGATTCAAGTTGCGTGTGCCGCTGCTGGGCCGCCTTGGCCGCGATGTCGCCGTCGCCCGCTTCACCAGAACCCTCGGCACACTCACCGCCGCAGGCCTTCCGATACTCGAATCACTGCGCATCACCCGCGACACGCTTGGAAACCAGGCGATGATGGAAGCCATCGATCAAGTTGAAATCCAAGTGACGGAAGGCAAGCCACTGGCCGATCCACTGGAACGTTCCGGGCTCTTCCCTCCACTGCTTGTACAGGTTGTGAACCTCGGCGAACGCTCCGGACGGCTTGAGCAGATGCTACTGCACGCCGCCACCGCCTTCGATCGTCAGGTCAATACCACGATTAAACTTGTCACCAAGGCACTCCCCCCCGTACTCATCGTCATCATGGCCTGCGTCGCAGGCTTCGTACTCGCCGCAATCCTGCTGCCACTGCTTGAAATGCAGTCCTTCCTCCAGTGAACCATTGATGATTCAACCCCGCACTCAACGACGCAAAGGACCAAATGCAATGCCAATGCCACACTCAAACGCACGCCACCGTCGACATGTTCGACATGCTCGGCGAGCCTTCACGCTGATCGAAGTCATCGTGATGGTCACCATCATGGCCATCCTCGTGACCGTGGTCGCCACGACGCTGCTGCAGCGATTCGGCGCCGCCAAGAGCAGCCTCGCCAAGACGGGAGCTGCACGACTGAATGCCGCCATGCAGAATTACCTCATCGATCAGGGGCTCTCCGCACCCCCCGGCGACTTCGATTTCGATGTCTTGACGCTCAGGCCAGATGACGGCGGTGGACCAAACGGCCCGTACGTCGACAACCTCGACAACCTCAACGATCCGTGGGGCAACGCGTACGTGCTGCGCTACCCGGGTGAAGTCAATCTGACGTGGGACATCCTTTCATACGGCGAGGATGGCCAGCCAGGCGGTGAAGCTGCCAATGCCGACGTGACCAACTGAATGGATTCCTGTGCGTACCTCTTCCAGAACTGGACATCGTCGCGGATTCACCCTGGTGGAAATCATCGTGGTGTGCACTGTGCTGGCAATGCTGCTGTCCGTTCTGGCCGTCCGACTGACCAGCATGGAAGGTCGGAACTTCGATACGGTCGTTGAACAGACCGGCGATCTCATGATGATGTTCGCACTTCGCAGCGAGCATGCTCGACAACCAGTAGGGCTCCTCATCGACGAAGATCGAAACTCCCTGCGGCTGCTTCGACGCGAGCCGAGCGGGCGAGCTGAGAATATGGATCTCTGGCAGCCCGATCCGACCGTTCGAGAGGTACGACTGCCCGACTTCATGTCGACACGCGATATCGAGGTCTTCATCGACGGCGATATCGCTGACCTCACGGAATGGCCTCTGTCCGCAATGCCAGGCGAAGATCGTCCCGTCATCGAACTCGTCCTGCACCACGAGGACCGCTCCGTCAGTCTGAACCTGAGCCCGACCTCAATGTCCCCGCGACGCATCGAAGAAGGACGTGATGCAGTCCCGGTTCGTGAACCCGAGGATCTTGACACGACCGGACGATGGCAGGAGGAGTGGTGAATGAGACACAGAAGACACGGCGTCATTCTTCTTGATGTGATTCTCGCTGCCATCGTGCTTGCGCTGGGGCTGACGATCATCGTCTCCCTGAGCACCCAGTCACTTGCCCGGCAGATAGAAGGCGAACATCGAATGACCGCTTCATGGCTCGCGGATGAACTGCTGAGCCTGATTCTCGTCGAGGGACCTGTTGACTACTCCAACGCACACCCTGGCTCAGGCCGGTTCGATCCCCCATTCGAGGACTACAGCTGGGAAGTCAATATCCAGCACATCGGCGACTGGGAACCCTACATCGTCGATGCGACGATCTTGTGGAATGCACGCAGCGGACCAACGTCATTGACCGTCAATACCCGCATTGCCATGCGGCAAGGAGAAGAGGAAGAAGTACTCCCACGCGAGCCGCTGGAGCCACTGGATCGAGAATCTCGATACTACGATGACGAGGAGGACGGCGGATGATGACCGCACGCACGACTCCACCACGCGCTCGACGCGGATTCACGATCGTCGAACTGATTCTTGCCGGCGTCATCGCGGCGATGGTGCTTGGCGCACTGACGATCGCAATGTCGCAGATCATCCAATCCAAAAACATCAGTCATGAACGACTCGACGCCCATGTTCGAGCCGACCTGGCACTGCGGAATCTCCGACGCGATCTCATTTCCACACTTCGTCGAGATGACTTGTTCTATACGCGACTGCTCATCAGAGACGAGGCGGTGGAGACGCCCTTGGGCGAAGTGGACCGTGACCAACTTCTGGTCTTCAATCATCGCCTCCGCGCTTCGCGTGAGATCGACTACAACGGCGAGGGTGTTGAATATGAAACCGCCTATCGCATCGACAACGATGAATGGGGCCCGGTACTTTGGCAGCGGCGCGACGCACTGCCGGACCAGTATCCCAGTGCCGGTGGTGTCGTGACCCCTATCGCCGAAGGCGTCATCTCGATGTCACTGGAAGTCTGGGATGGCGATCAATGGCTCGAGGACTGGGATTCTGACTACGACGGTCTTCCCCACGCAATCCGCGTCACCATTCAAGCCAGCGGCCATCTCGCCGGCGAATCGGAGTTCGAAGCCCCCATCGCCGTACTTCGCACCATCGTCCCTCTGGATCGATCGCCCATACCCGATGATGTCATGGAAGACCGGTTGCAACAGCAGATCGCACTACTCAATGGCGGAGAGGGAGGCGACGGCACACTGCTGCTCAATGGCGGCGGCGAATCACAGGAAGGCGGCGGATTCGATGACGCTGCTGGAACCGGTACATCCAACACATCCTCGTCGAACTCACAGGGAAGCGGTGGTTCCGGCCCGTTGCTTCAGAATCGGGGTGAGCAGTGATCACTCGTCCCGCCATCCAGAAATCAACCCATCATCATCGCAGTGGATCCGTGATCATCGTCGTCGTCTGGGCGATTGCAATTTGCGCGCTGCTCGTCAGTTCACTCATGGTCTTTGCCGGTCGACAATCCATGCTTGGTCACGAAACACTTGACCACATCCGAGCCAGATGGGCCGCACGAGCCGGAGTCGAAGAGACGATTGCGGTCATGGCCTACCACACCCTCCAGCCTGAACCCAACAATGCCCTGGCGATCAATCTCGACATGGAAGGCGTCAATGAAGGCGAGACAGACCATGGCGAATGGTCGATCTTCTACAACGACCTCGATGGCAAACTGTGGCCAGGTCCTATGGATGAGCACATGAAACTGAATGTCAATGGGGACGGTCGTGGCTATCTGGCTGTCATCTTCTCTCCGTTGTCATGGGGCGTCTCTCCGGCAATCGAAGATTGGATCGATGAAGACGACGACCCCCGCGATCTTGGTGTCGAGAAGGACTACTACCTTTCGCTGGATTCCCGGTATGAACCTCGGAACAACTTTCTCTGGCACATTGCAGAAATGGAACTCATCGCCGGACTCGAACCCGATGACATTCGGGGCGAAGATTGGAACCTGAACAATCGCCTCGATGACAACGAAAATGATGGCGAAGCTTCAATGCCCAATGATGAGCCAGATGACCGGCTTGATGGAGGGTGGTCAGCCTATCTGACCGCCTCATCACTCTCTGATGGCGCCACGGTGAGTGGATTCCCCCGGCTGTACTTTCCTGCCACCACGGCTGAGGAGCTGGTCGAGCGGACAGGGCTTGATCCTGCGCAGGCGTCCATGATCATGAGCATGGCGACAGGCGATGATTTTACTCTGGAATCCCTTATAAATACACCACTTACAGATTCTGATGAGGCTGATTCGTCAATCGCCCCCCTTGAAGATTGGCAACTCTCAGCCCTCTTTGATGAAACAACGGTCAACAAACCTCACCAGCAACCAGTCGGCAAATTAAACCTCAATACCGTCCCTCGAACGCTCCTGCTGGACATGTATCAGGGGCAGGAGGACCTCGTAGAGAATATTCTCAGCATGCGACGAAACAGGGCCGAGGGCATCACCAGCATCATGGATCTCCGGGAGCTGCCGGGCATGACTGATGATCAACTTGTGGAGCTGGCTCAGACCTTCACAACCCGAAGCAATGTCTACACAATCACTTCCAGAGGCAGAAGCGGACCTTCTGGGGCAGAAGTTGAAATTGTTACCGTAGTCGATCGTTCTACAGTCCCAGTACAGATTGTCGAGTACCGGGAAGAATGAGCTTGAAACGCTCAAAAAGTGCCCTTGAATCGGCGAATTCGCCGATTCTCCGTTATTGAACCCCGCAGACACCCGCTTGGAACGATTGTGAATACCTCCCCACGGACAGACACCTCAAATGACCACGTTCTGGTCCTCCATCAGCGGGGCTCCTCATGGTCTGGCCTGCTGGTATCCGTCCAGCCGGAACGTGGGATCAAGGTGGTCGAAACCGCATCCTTCTCTGCTTCCGGAGATGAGATCCAGGCATGGATGGATGCACGCTCAATCTCATCGGCCCGAGTGATTCTTCCTGCCTCCAATGTGATCTGCAGAACATGCAGTTTGCCGGAATCCGATGAATCGCATTTGGAATCAGCGCTCCAGCTGCAGATGGAAACACAACTGCTTGGCGCAGCCCCATCGCATCGCATTGGCGGCGCCATTCTCCCCGCCGCTGCTCATGTCTCAGTCCGAACCGGCCTGATTCTTGCCTGGCCGGAATCATCAGTCTTCAACGGACCACCGCTCAAGACCACGCCGCTGTTCATTCCGGATGTCACGGCGATCGCGGCGTTGATGAATGGGCTCCATCCTCCGGACCCAATCGTCTGGTGCGACCGCACCGATGGATCCATCGGCCTGGTCCTTGCCCAGCAGGAGCGCGTCCTCGTTCGAGCAACGCAGGAAGAGCTTGATTCCGCGGGCGCAACTGCACAATCGATCCACACCTTGCTTCTGGAATCTGCCCTGCAGACTGGAAGTGCCTCCGATACAGCTCGCGAACTTGCGGATCGAACAACGCAGGGCCTCGGATCAGATGCCGCTGATCACATGCTGCTCCTTCCAGCTCCAGTCATCAGTGACATGCGTGAACGCATTCATGGCGTCGATGTGGACGAGCAATGGTGCAAGACATGGGGCGTCGCTGCCGGAGCTGCCTTGGCGATGAGCAATGACCTCGTCCTCCTGACAACCTTCCGCCAGCAGCTCCCGCAGGAAAATCCATCTCTGATCGAATCGACGACGAGTCGCCTCAAGACGACGGAAGTCGCCGCATGGCTCGCATTGACTGCCGTACTCGTACTCGCGTTCGGGCCTCTGATCGTCCACGGACTTCGTCTTGGACTCCTGAAGGTGCTCCACCCAGGCATTGAAGCGCAAGTCAGCGATTATGAAAGCGGACGCAATCGCCAAACGATGTACAGTGCCATGCTTGCAGAAACATGGCCGATGTCGAAATTGCTTGCTGACATTGCCAACAACACTCCTGAGGGCATCGAACTCGAATCGGTAAAGCTCGGCCACGGCGAACCTGTCAAGATTCGCGGCATCGCCAAACCCAATGGGGATCAGGACGCAGCAGCACTTGCAACGAAGATGAAGGCGCAGTTGCAGGGATCCGGCGTATTCAACGACGTCACCTTGCGGTGGGAGAACTCCGAAACCTACGGTGATCGCGAGTTTGACATCACTGCGAAAGTCGAGCGACCACATTTCAGACCCGCGTACATCACTGAGCAGGACTTCGGTGCATGGACACTCGTTTCCAGACGCAGCGGCGAGGGGCCCGGCGGCGACACATCGGAAGCCGACAGTTCAACCGCCACGGCCGCAGCCGAAACAACACCGTCAAGTGACACGACGGAATCAAACCCCACCTCACTGACCAGCCGCACCGGATCAGGAGACGAGACGACACTCAGTGGCAGCTCCAGCAGCCGGCCAAGCCGACCCAGCAGCAATCGAGACACCACACGGCCGAACCGTGGGACCAACAGTGGAGTCGCTTCACGCGGAAACTCCGACGATCAGGGCGCCGATCTGACCAGCATTCCCACCGGCAGAATCCCTGAGCCATTGACGGAGGAGCAGATCCAGACTCTGACGCTTTCAGAAGCCCGCATCAAACTCAAGGAAGTTGCCGATGCGAGAAAGCATGTCCGTGACGAGGAAGTTTCCGAACGACTTCGCAATGAGTTCAAGATGATCATGGCCCACATGCGTGAGCTGCAGAAGTCCGGAGACACGCAATGATCGACACCAGTCAATACACCGATCGCTTCCGGGAGCTCGAACGTGCATGGCAATGGGTCATCCTTGCCGTCGCGTTTCTGCTCGCATTTGTTGTATGGTCCAGCGTCATCGCTCCCATTGGAGATGATTGGGCCGCGCAATCAGACCGCATCGAAGCAAATCTGGCACGCACCAGTGGCAAAGTCACACTTGACGCATCCACCAAGTCAGCCGCCATGATCTACGGTCCGGTGGAACTTCCCGATATGAAGGAATCCGGGTCGCTTTCACTGACTGAAGTCGTGCATGCCATACTCGCAACACACGGCATTACGAACGATACGTTCTACCAGTCGCAGAGCGCAAATATCAAAGTAAGCGCCCTGCCCGGCATCGCTCGCGCTGGAGAAAAGCTTGAACGCATCAAGGGCGAGCTTGATTTCGAATCAAAACCAGACACCGCCATTTCCATCGTTGCTGACCTGGAACGCAGCTCTGCCGTCGAAGCACTCTCCAACCTGAAGATCGACAAACTTGGCAATGGAACCGTCAGGACCAGACTGACACTCGAAGCATGGGTGCGAACCAAATGAACCCAAATGACCGATCCATCCTCCGCAGCCCCCTCGGCGCAAGCCTAGCGGCCCTGTGCGTCATCATTCTCTTTCTGCTTGCCATGATGCCCGGCCTGTATCGTTCGACCTTCACCGTCTTTCAGCCTGGCGCCAGCAACGACGAATCCGTTGAACTGCTCATTGCCGCCCATGAACGAAACATGGAAACCGATGTTGACCGGTTCAATGGACGTTCCTTCTTCTACCTTCCACGACCCAAGCCAAAGCCACGCCCGACTCCACCACCCCCACCTCCACCAGCGCCCGCACCTGATCCCGGACCTAAGCCGGATCCGGTGCCGACCTACCCGGCGAACTACACCGGCCCAAAGCTCATCGCCATTCTTGGTGATCAAGCTTGGTTCAGAAAGAGTTCGGGCCCGCTCGATCCAACCACGCGCATCCGCATCGGCGAAACGCAACACGGCATTGAAGTGCTTTCAACAAATGCACCTCGCGGAATTCAGGTGAAGTACAACGACGGCGGCCCGTATGACGTGGAATTGATCGACATGGACTCCGATCCGTTTGCCGAAGCAGTCGAATACGAAATGCCGCGTGGCGTCCTCGAGGATGTGGACGTAGAACAGGGCGACCATCATGGCGAACCATGCCCACCACACATGGAGGGAGTGGATCTCCCACTTGCTGAAGACGATTCCGCAGACACCAAACTCAACTCCTCCGACGACACAACGACACCCGCTCCCGCAGCAGAGGAAGATGCCTCCAAGGATCTTCCCGTGGACGAGGAGGAGGAACCGCTTGATACCGATGAATCCGAACAAGAAACAGACCTGAACCAAAGTCCCTGACTTCATATTTGATGGAATAGACCCCTCCAGTCATTCGTTTGACCCACACGAGCATTCTGCTCACTTCATTCCGAGGAATACCGACGTGCCCTCAACTGCTCTACTTCGATTTGCACTCCCACTTCTGATTGCACTCTGCATGTGCACTGCAATGGGCATTGCTCAGGACGACGAACGTCCTGCGCCGGAATCCCCCGCGAGTGAAACCACACCGCCGGATGAACGCCCGACGCCAACGCCTGTCGTGGAAGACGAAGAAGACGATGAGTACAGGCCCTCCGATGTGCTTGAACCGGAAGAGGAAGCGCACCGCGACCGAAGGCCTATTCCAGAAGGCAAAGTCACCTTCGCATTCGATGGCGTCGGTGTTGATGAGTTGATTCCCTGGATTGCAAAGATGACGGGAAAGATCGTCATGCCGCTTGGCCTTGAAGGCTCCGGAATCGGCATCGGCGCTGGTGGTGGAAAGATCACCGTCATCGTCGACGAGCCCATCGAAAAGCGAGAAGCGCTGGAAATGCTCTTCAGTACGCTTCGAATGAACAAGATCGCCGTCATCGAGCGGCCGCAACTGATCGTCCTGACCAAACTCGACATCACCGCTATCACTGACGAGATGAGCGACATTCCCGTGCTCGATTCCGCCGTAGATGTTCGGGATCGACTGGACCGCGGCACCATCGTGCTGAAGATCTTTTCCGTTGAACGAACGGATGCCGCTGAGATCACTGACAAGTTGTCGGACATGAAGCCCCAGTACGCTGAAGTCTGGGTTGACGAAATGTCCAATCAGATCATTGCGCTCGGTGACATCGGTCTCATGCAGCAGTACGACAAGATCATCCGTGAACTGGATCAGAAGTGGATCAACCGGACACTGCATACATTCCGTCTGAAATGGGCTGATGCCAACGAAGTATCAACCAACATCCTCGACATGTTCGAGGAAGGCACCGCTACTGCCAGCTCACGACAAACCAATACACGGACCAACAACAATCAGCGTGGATCGAACAACAACCGCTCCTCCTCCACAACGGCTTCCGGGGTTGAACTGCGACTTACCGTCAGCGTTCAACAGAACTCCGTAACGGTCCAGTGTGAGCCGGAAGTCATGGAGGAGATTGCAACGCTGATCATGACCCAGTGGGACGTGCCTCGCGCTCCAGGAACCTCACGGCTGTTCCCACTGAAATACACTGACCCACTGAAGGTCAAGACGCTGCTCGATGAAGTGCTGGGCGAAGGCACGGCCACCACAGGCGGCGGACGCGGGGGGGGTCAGAATGCGCAGCGATCCAACGCGACCCAAGCCATCTCCGGCATCTATTCGATCGAGGCCTACCCTGACAAGAACGCCCTGCTCGTACTTGCCAAGACCGTTGAATCCTTCGATTTCATCGAATCGATGATCAATGAGATCGACCAACTCAGCAACGTTGGAGTTCCCAAGGTCATTCCGCTGAAGTACGCCCGAGCGGTCGAACTGGCCGAGGAACTCAATGTGCTGCTGTCCAAGCCAGGAGCCAATGTCACGATTCCTCGACCCGAGAGTGGACTCAGTGGCGAAGGATTTGAAACGCCCTCCGGAAGTGGAACCGCAAGCTCCACTACATCCGGAAGTCAGGACCTCTCTTTCCCATGGCAGCGTGGAAGTGATTCGGACGATGAATCTCCTGAATCCTCTCTGATTGGCAAGGTCCGCATCGTTCCAGTGGTCAGGCAGAATGCACTGGCCATTCTCGCGCCTCAATCGTATCTGGAACCAATGGCTGAACTCATCCGTGATTTCGACATCCCACGTCGGCAGGTGTTGCTCTCTGCA
The DNA here is from genome assembly GCA_029243925.1 of Phycisphaerales bacterium. GTDB lineage: Bacteria > Planctomycetota > Phycisphaerae > Phycisphaerales > SM1A02 > SP202. Next base: position 1,651 of record JAQWRC010000213.1, on the reverse strand, counting down.
ACCGTCGTCAAGGTCGACATCACAGACCAGTGGAATCTCGGCGCCAAATGGGGTGCGGACCCACAGGCATCATCCAACGTCAACGGACAGTTCTTCGGCGGCGGAATCGGCGATATCGCAGGGGCGGCCGGCAGTGGCTTCTCATACGGCATGACCAACTTCCTTGAGAGCATGTTCAGCCGCGGCGATACGACGTCCACGTTGAACATCAGTTCATTCGATGTCCGAGTGATCATCGAGGCTCTCGCTCAGGTCACCAACACTCGAATCATCCAGGAACCACGTGTCTTTACTGCCGACAACGAAGAAGCCGTCTTCTTCTCTGGCAAGGAAGTTCCCGTTCCTGTGAGCAACACGACGGATCTTTCCGGCGGCAACTCACTGAATACGCAGATCGATTATCGCGACGTCGGCGTCTTCCTGAATGTACGACCTCGAATCACGCAGGAAGGCACGGTTGATCTCGAAATCAGTCTTCAACTTTCGGACACACAAGGTTCTGTGACCGTCGGCCAGATTTCCGGCGAGGTCTTCTCCCGAAAACAGGTCAACAGCCATGTCATCGTGCTTGATGGGCAGACCGTCGTGCTGGGTGGCCTACTCAAGGAAACCGAAACGCAGATCAGGCAAAAAGTCCCGATTCTGGGCGACATCCCGATTCTGGGCGAGCTCTTCAAATACAACGATGAAGGCCTTGAACGAAAAGAGCTGCTTGCGTTCATCACCCCCACCGTCGTCCACAGGCCATCTGACAACTACAACAACTACAACCGCGAAGATCTCATTCGGCTGCAAGAGGTTTCCCAGCCACTTGCAGATCAAATCGTCGGCAAGTCCTGGTTCTCCGACGGCGACATGCTGCTGGATATCTCAGAGCGGATCATCGACGGCCAGACACCGATTGAGCGAGCCGAAGAAACTGTTGATGACGGCAACGTGGTTTCACCCGATCAGGATCCCATCCAGACGGACATCGACTCCATCCCGGTCGATCTGGATGATGTCGAAGACATCAATGTTCCCAAGAAGAAGAAACAGTGATACGTCTTCAATACGGCATCTCGACTCTGCTGTGTTCCGCAATGCTCCTCTGCTCGTGCGTTGTCGATGACAACAAGACAAATGCTCCGCCGATGAGCGAACAGTCGCTCAAGCGACTTCAGGAGATTGCTGAAAGCGAAATGCAGCGAGGCGGAACGCTTTCCTTGCGATTCCAGGCCCGACTGAACACGGTCGGCCAACTTCCCTATGACACATCGACATTGCCCCTGGTCAGCCCCACCGGCAAGTTCATCGCGACATCGGTCGGATTGCCGCCCGACACGCGCACCATCCTTGCTGAGCCAGGCAGCCCATCTCCACTGTCGACTGGAGTCGAGATCTGGCACTGGAACGATGCCAAGGGCACGTTCGAGCAGTCATTCAGCCTTGAACCACCACTTCTCCTTGGTCGATCCGCTGATGCGGAGGGGTTTCTCGTCGAATCGCCAAGCCCTGAAGGCCCACGTCGCATCGGTAAAGTCTCATGGGAGACGGGAGAACTGACCTGGCTTGTTGCCGATGGCCGCGTCAATGCATTCGCCACACTCGGCCCGGAAGGTCAACTTGCCTGGTCCAGTCGGGAGGTCGACCAGTCCGGATTCACGCTGGT
>JAQWRC010000232.1 GCA_029243925.1 Phycisphaerales bacterium | reverse complement strand
GCCCCCCAAAGCACCACCGCGCGAATATCCTTTTTCCGCGCTGAAACCAAACGCATCAAATGAACAACCGGCCTGCGTCATGCAGGCCGGTTGTCTGTGTGCGTTGCGTTCATGAATTCATTGACTGTACATTCGATTGCGATTCATGCCGTGCTGCATGTTGCCTCAGAACGACCCACCACCTCAGCCAGATCACCCCTGCCACACCTGCGGTCAAGAGCACGATCACGGCCTGGCCGAGTGGGACATCTCTTTCCACAAGGACACGAAAACTTGAACTCAGATTCATCAGCATGTCCGGCTGCGGTTCCGTTCGGTCCCCAAATCTCCAATTGAAACTTGCCGTCTCCATGTCGTCGAGATACTCGTCCATTGCTGGCGAAGACCAATCCAGATCAAGGACCTTCGTGAGGATGTCAAGGAAGGCATTCACACTTGCCTCACTACTGTCTGGATACTTGCGTTCTAACCAGCCACGAAGTTGACTGCCAACTGGTTGCTGATCATTTTCGCTGGCCCATGGATCCGTTGGCGTCATGCGTCTGAAAACCAATGATTCAGGCGGAGTCATTTCCGCGGCAGTAGGTCGTTGCCGCCCGCCGCCTTGAACATAACCTGAACAGGTACTGAAGATGATTTCAGTCGGTTCAGATCGACCATCATCCAGAAGGCTTCGCGCAGAGTCACTGAGAACAACACGCCCTCGAATGAACGGAACGGGCCCAATACCACCCGAGTCGACAGGCGTTGTCATGAACCACATCACGTGCTCGGTACGTCCGCCCCAGACAGGCCTGCTTCCCTCGCTCCAGACACCGAGGGCATAGCCTGCCGGAAAGAGAAGCAAGACCGTCTGGATGATCGCCAGAGACGTCCGTGAGCGGCGAAAGGTACGACCGTCTCCCTTCAGCCAGGGCGTTCCACATTCAGGACACCGGGCATCCGAAGCATGCGCGGTCAGGTAGCCACATTCACCGCACTCGAGCCCGGACCGCCGGGCACGACGAATGCGGTACCAGTACAGGGCACCAAACGACCCGGCGGCGACCAGAATGAAGAGGGAGCAGATGATGTCCTGGATTGAGGGCATGGTAAAAATTCAGGCAGGTTGAGTTTCACACTTTTGATGACAAGTAGTACACCAGATTAATGACTAAATGTATCAGTCAGACCTGAACAAGGCCCTTCGACGACAGTACCGGTGACCGTGAGTCTTGGGCTTGCACCAAACAACTTTGCCTGAGAGATGGCTGCCGACCCCATCCAGCCCTCTTCGCCTTGAGGAAAAACCGGGCCAAACATGCAGTTTGCAACCCCAGACCCCTTTACCTTGGATGTTATTTGAACCACTGTCGAACAACCTGAAAAATCTTCACATACGATTGGTCCCACACCAAATACATCCTTGTCTATATCTCTGGACGGATCGATTGTGATTGGAAAATCCCAACCATCATTGGCAATGTTAATTGTCGTTTGATTTGTAATCGAACCAATAGCCAAGCCACCCTCAGTACGCACGGAAATCGATTTACCGGTGACGTCTATGAATGCGTAGACATAGGCTTCGGCGGAAGCTCTGTCAGTCGTGCTGGCAGAAACATTGAAAATAGGCCTGGCACATTCATCCATAATGCACTTTGTACATGATGGCAATGGCTGCAAGAACATGACCATACTTGCGTTTGTGTGTGCCACAGCCGCAGCCGCTGCAGAACCATGACAACCCCAGTCTTCTGCACGAACATCAGCTTCTGGAAAGCCCGTCCAAAAGTCAGCCACATGTGCGGAAGCCTTCAAAGGTCGCGATTGCCATACAGATGGGCCCTGGCATGCCTCATCCTGCACATCTTCATCTAAATCAGCATCTGGTGAGAAAAGCCATTTCCATTCGCATTGAGCTGGTCCATCATCATCACTTCCCGGTGGGTTCCTCGGACCAATGGTCCAATCGACGGCCTCAGGAACCAAGGTCGACATGGCAATCCAGGGCTGTGGTTCAACGACAAGATCAGAGACAGTCGCGAACTCAAAGTCATTGCCAGATCTGATCTCTCGATCGCCATCGGCGACTGGGGATGAATGAAATCGTGCCTGCGCGCCACCCTGGATGCAGGTTGCCGCGTGAATCCCGGGCACATGCATGCGTGCGGAGGTGGCACACGAAGTGCCACCTCCTCACGATCATCGGCATTCTTCACGGTCGCATGTATCCGCGTTCTGGTCGGCGTCGTCTTCGGGATATCCTTGCTCACCCGCCTGGATGCTCGATGCCACATTCGGGAAAGGCGATGTCGTCTGCATGCAGAAGTTGACCGCAGCCGATGCCGATTGGGACGCCCTCAAGGCGCATGCACGTCGAACATGCGAGACGCAGGTCTTCTCGATCGCGATCATTTGACCGTCAACGCATTTTTTTCAACCGCTTGACATCGAGTTGATGAAGCCACCCGCAGCTTGTGCCAATTGATCAATCGAAAGCTCTTCGTGTCCATCAGGGCTTGTATCGGTCAATCAAAAGGCTTTGAAGGCCTTGGTTAATCCGATTCATGTAGCAGAGAACAACCAGAACCATTCATCTTCTGTACCATTTTGGGAAATGACTTGACTTAAATACTGACGGAGAAAGATCAATGAATCGGATGACTATTGCAGTTGCTGGCGTTCTGATGACTTGCGTTGGAACGTCGGACATTCAAGCGGAGAGCTATACGGTTTGTTCAAGTGGATGCGACTACACAACCATCCAGGGAGCGATCAGTGCCGCCAGCGACGGCGACACGATCCAGATCCAGGCAGGGACGTACTGCGAAAACAACCTCAGGATCGAGGGCAAGAGCCTCACCATCGAGGGCGTGGGTACTGTGGACGGCTGCCCGGCTGTGACCATAGATGGAGAAGCGGAGCATCGCGTCTTCTTGATCCAGGGCTCTTCAGCTACTGATACCTGCCTTGATAATCTGTACATCTGTAATGGGCACACCATAACTGACTCAAAAGGTTCTGAGTGGAACGGTGGAGGGATCTGGGTCGGTGATTGCAGCCCGACTATTTCCAATTGCACGATTGTGGAATGTGTTGCGTATGCCCACGGAGGCGGAATCTACGCTGTCAACAGCAGCGCCACGTTCACCAGCTGCGTTATCGAGTGCTGCATGTCCGAGACCGATGTTGGGGGCGGGGTCTACATTGATTCATGCGACCTGACATTCACCGACTGCACTTTCGATTCGAACATTTCCGGCGAAATGTCTTCTGATGATGAAGGCGCTTATTGGTCTCCTCTGAATGGTGGTGGTGTCTACATGTATGGCAGCAAGAACAGCTCTTCGGGTACCTTCACTGATTGTGTATTTCATGAGAACCTGGCCTTCAACGGCGCCGCCTTCTACATGACAAGCGCCTCCCCTACCTTGACGAACTGCAGCTTCTCAGGTTCTTCGTGCTGGAACCAAGATGAATGGTTGACAGGCACGTCCACTCCTGAAAACGGAATGGTCTACCTGACATCAACGTGGCCTAACGGTGGAAGCTCTCCTGTTTTCACGGACTGCAGCTTCTCCTATGGCGCTTGTAACTACGCGGTTTACGTGGTTTCTGGGAGTCCCACCCATAGCGGATGCACTTTCGGTGATAACTGGGGTGGTTTGAACGTGCACGGTGACTCTGACTGGGACCCATTCAAGGGGACTACCGACCCAGCCATCATCACCCTTGAAGACTGCACAGTCTGCGGAACTGGCGATCATGTGCGGGGAATCATCGTTCACCGCGGTGAAAATCACATTCACGACTGCGGTGACTCCAACGTACCAGGCGATATCAACGGTGATGGCTGCGTGAATGGCGAAGACCTCTCCATGCTCCTTGGCGCGTGGACCACTTGTCCGTAAGTCCATGCAGCAATGCACCTGCAGCACCGACCATGCGCCTCGCTCACGCGGGGCGTTTTTTTTCGTCTCCATGCAGGTCAGGCTCCGCCATCACGGCTGCCACTGACTCGCGCCATACTCATCGACGCATGGGGTATCTGCTCCTGCCGATCCCTAAAAATCCGCCCACGCCCCTAGATCGGCCATCGCGCGAAAATCATTTCCCCTGTCCCCTCATGCAACCTTGGATGACATGGCAAGTCATTATGATTGACTCGTGTACTGTCGAAAATGCCAATACGATCTGACCCAGCTTGCGGAAGAACGTTGTCCGGAGTGTGGAAGACCGTTTGATCCGACGAAGCCACGGACCTTTCAAAAGGGACGACGTCGACTGCAGCCACTTGTCGGCCTCGGCTTCGCTCTGGCGGTGGGGCTCACGGTCATCATCGGATTCTGGATCGCCTACAAACCGGACTACGGACAATCTTTTTCGGCGGCCTCCTTCACGGTCGCCGGAATCGGTCTTCTGGGCGGCATCACCTGCGGGATGCTCGCGGCACGGAATCGCTCGTACTGGGG
>JAQWRC010000231.1 GCA_029243925.1 Phycisphaerales bacterium | reverse complement strand
ACCGAAGGCTACACCGACGTGATTGCCTGCCATCAAGTGGGATGTACAAACGTCGTCGGGACCCTTGGCACGGCACTGACCGATGACCATGCCCGCATTCTGTCTCGACTCTGCGATACCGTGGTACTCCTGTTCGATGGCGATGAAGCTGGCCAGCGAGCTGCGGATCGTGCCTTGGAAGTCGTACTCAAGCACCCCGTCGATGTACAGATCTGCATTCTTCCTGCAGGAACCGATCCAGCCGACCTGCTTGCTCAACCGGATGGGCTCAGTACGTTCAACAACGTCATCTCCTGCAGCACCGATGTGCTTGAGTATGTACTGCAGCGATTCGAACAGGTTCTGGATGGGCAGGAAGGATTGTCTGGCCGACAAGCCGTCATCGAAGGGTTCCTTGGCGAACTGCACCGGCTCGGCCTGGCTTCCGTTCATGGCGTCCGGCGAGCGTTGCTGCTGGGGAAACTTGCAGAGCTGCTTGAACTTCCGCTCCCCAACGTTGAATCAATGCTTGCCGGCATGGCACGGCCCAGCAACTCGTCCACGACCGAAACAACATACAACGATGTGCTGCTGCTCCCCGACGAGGACGCGACGTCCCTTTCAGAACATCGTCGCAAGGCCGAGCAGCACTACCTCGCCCTGCTGATCCATGAGCCAAGCCTCCATGAAGGCCACGAACTTCACGGCGTCGAGAGTTTCATCAACTCGACGCACCGACAACTGGCTGAACTGCTGCTGCCCAAGCTGCGCAACGGTGAACAGCCCACGATGCAGGATCTGCTCGATGATCTTCGAGACAGCCCGCTCGCCCAACTCGCATCACACCTCTGGTTCGTCGGCCAACGCCTTCTTGATCAGAGCGATACCGAAATTCCTCCATTCCAGGACGCCACTGAGGCCCTGCACCTCTCCATCGATCAACATCGAAGCGATGTGCGAAGCATGAACTGGAACGCGGAACCAACACAGGATGCCACCGAAGTGGCGGCACGAATTGAACAACTCCGTGGTCGCGGGAGTAAACCAACCGCAATCCACCGAGAAACTGGACACTGACCAACACCCGATTCGTCGAATCGGATTTCCCATGGGATTCAGGAGCGAACATGAAGCGTACGCATCTCCATCCAAGCCTAGATAGACTCCTCACGCACAGCCACGGACGTTCGTGGATGAGCTACGAGGAACTGAACACCACAATTCCAGACGAAATGGTCCACCCGGACAAGATCGTCGAGTTGCTGGTGATCATCAACACACTCAACATCGAACTGCTCAACTACGAGGATCCGCGACTGCACAAGGGCGATCGATTCTTCGCTCCAATGCACACGAATCTGAAGTTCAAACGGGACAACCCGTGGATCACCTTCCGACTCAAAGCAGAGGAAGAGATCCGAGCTGAAGAAGCCGCCACCAAGGCCGCAGAACAAGCAGAGAATGCCGAGCCGGGAAGCCAAGGACATGATGACCCGGGCATGCTTGATGAAAGTGAAGCCGCTGCACAAATCGAAGAAGCCATCGAAGAAGGCTCCTCGAAGCGCATCGACGATCCTATTCGCATGTACCTCACCCAGATGGGCACCATCCCGCTGCTGACCCGAGAAGAAGAGATTCGGTTGGCCAAGAAAATCGAAACGACTCGGATGATCTTTCGCCGCAGGGTGCTGGAGTGCGACTATGCAGCTCGCCAGGCCATCGAAATCCTGCAGCAGGTTCACAATGGCGATCTGCCATTCGACCGAACCATGCGAATCTCCACTGCGGAGGAAAATGCAAAGGAAAAGATCGCCAAGCGTATCCCGGTCAATATCGCCACCGTGCAACTGCTGTTGACACACAATGAACTGGACTGGGAAAAGATCGAAGCCAGCCGGCTCAGCAAGAGCGATCTGGCCGAAATCGATGCACGCATGGATCTGCGACGACGCAAGATTGCAACTCTGATCGAGGAATGCTGCCTTCGAACCGCGAAGATCCAGCCCCTGCTTCACAAGATCCAATCGATCAATCGCAAACTCGCAGAACTCGAGCGTGAACTCGCCCGAGCAAAAAAGCATCCCGAGCGATACCACCCCGAAGATCGGGAAGTCATGGAAGAGGAACTTCGCGGCCTTCGAGGACTGGTCCTTGAAAGCAACGAGAATCTTCGTTCCCGTACCACATCCACTGAAGGTGTCTTCAACGAATACGAGCAAGCCAAGCGGGACCTCAGTGGCGGCAACCTTCGACTGGTTGTCTCCATTGCCAAGAAGTACCGCAATCGTGGGCTCCCCTTCCTTGACATCATTCAGGAAGGCAACACCGGCCTGATGCGTGCAGTCGACAAGTATGAATACATGCGAGGCTACAAGTTCTCGACGTATGCAACGTGGTGGATTCGCCAGGCCATTACCCGTGCCATCGCGGACCATGCTCGAACCATCCGTGTCCCTGTACACATGATCGAGACCATGTCCAAACTCCGAACCATCCAGAAGCGACTGCTTCAGGAAATGGGTCGCGAACCGACCATTGAGGAACTCGCCGAACAGGCCAAGATGACCGTGGACGAAACACGTCGTGTCATGAAGATTTCACGACATCCAATCAGTCTTGACCGCCCCGTGGGCGAGTCTGAGGATTCGCAGTTCGGTGACTTCATCGAAGATGAACGTCAGGAAGCCCCGTCCGAATCGGCCACGAGCGACATGCTCCGAAGCCGCATCAACGATGTGCTCAAGACCCTGACGTATCGAGAGCGAGAAATCCTCAAACTTCGGTACGGCATTGGTGATGGATACACCTACACGCTCGAAGAAGTGGGCCGTATCTTCAAGGTCACACGCGAACGCGTACGCCAGGTCGAATCAAAGGCGATTCGAAAGCTTCAGCACCCTGTCCGGCGACGCCGACTGTCCTCATTCATCGAGGAACAGATGCCTGAGGAATGATTCGTCTTCTCCACTGAAATGAAACCAGCAGGCGTTCGCATGAAGCGGACGCCTGCTGTCATTTCAATCGGGTATTCGTGGGGTTTACGCCTCGTCGAGGGCTGCAATGAGCTCGGCCGGCTCGGGAAGTCGCCCCTGGCCTTCGCTGCGGCAAGCTTGCCACCCCTGCGATGGCTCAATCAAGATGTACCCATCCTGATCCAACTGCGTCATGTTGCGTCGCGTTGCAGGCTGGGACAGCATGACTGCATTCATTGATGGTGCCAGCAATACCGGAGTCGATGATCGATCGATCGCGGCAGCCAGAAGGCTTACAGGATCATCCGTACGGCCCAGTGCAAGTTTTGAAAGCATGTCCATGGTGCATGGCGCGATGAGCATTGCATCGGCCCACTCCGCAAGATGAACATGAGGAGAGGCATGCCCATCATCCACATTCCATGGGTCAATCAAAACAGGTCGACCGGTGAGACTGCTGAAGGTCGTCTCTCCGATGAAGCGGGTGGCTGCTTCAGTCATCGCCACGACGACATCATCTCCACGTTGAATCAGCGTGCTGACCAGCGCGGCAACCTTGTATGCAGCGATACCCCCCGTCACACCAATAAGCAGGTTGCGGGCGGCAGGTTGTCTTGACGTGTCTGTGGACACCGGAGGTGAGACCGGCCTCAGAGGGCCGACTCTTCCTCGTCATCAGTCGCGACTTCAGGGGCAGCCCAGGTCGGTGCAATCTTGTCCTGCATGATCTCTTCGATCACCAGTTCAAGATCGGTACGGCCAGCACGTTCAATCAGAGGACGAGCCCCATCAACCACCAGTTCCTTCATACGGCGCTGGATGAGGGCACAGAGCTTGAAACGGCCACCAAGTTTCTTGACAATTTCATCGCTTCGCAGGGCATCGATCATTGGCTGGTCTCCTAGGTCGAGCCCGAGATTGTACCAAAAACCGGGTTTCTTGACCATCTGCCCATGTGACATCTTTCCGGGTTGGGGTAGAATCCCGCGTTTTGCCGATGCCAGCCAGTCTCATGTGGAGTTCACAGGCATATGCGTCCAAGCCTCACCCGAGTTTTGAGAAAGACCAGCCTCCGCCTCGGCTTTGAACGAGACTGGTATCTCTACCTCGTGGCCGCTGTGATCGGAATCGTGATTGCCGGTGTGGCGACCATGTTCATTGCTCCCCTTCGCCATGTTGAAATGTGGGGCCTGGAGATGCACGGGAACCCCAACCTCTGGTGGATCGTCCTCTGCGCACCATGCATCGGAGGCCTGATCGTTGGATTCCTACGCGCCATCATCAAGGCAGAAGATGTCGGACCCGGCATAACAACACTGATGTACGCGGTGCTCCGCAAGCGATCACGTATTCGATGGAGGATGGGACTGCAAAAGTGGCTGGGCTCGACAGCAACGATTGCCTCAGGGGGTTCGGCCGGAGCTGAAGGGCCGATCATCACCATCGGGGGCGTCATCGGATCCAACATTGCCCGCCTCCTTGGAACCCGCAGCCAGAATACGGCGACACTGCTTGGGTGCGGTT
>JAQWRC010000211.1 GCA_029243925.1 Phycisphaerales bacterium | reverse complement strand
AACGTTCAAAACGTCCACGTGCTGCAACGAATATGTCACAATGCCATAGACCTGATGTTACGGATGAACTTCCGGATGACTCGAAAACCGACTTGACCCGGATGTGTACGGGGTGCCGACTGCAAACGACACCCCCGCACTCCTGAACCCGGAATCAAGTGAGTCACTAGAAGCACATCCTGTGGGGACATCATTTAACAGGGCACCATGTGTCCACAGTTTTCCCCATGCAGGAGCAACTCGTCATGAATCAGTCAATTGCAGGCACCAACTCACCATTGCAGCGCAGACTTGCAGGCCGTCGAGAGCAAGAGGTTTCGTTTTCAGCAGAACGCAGTGACGCCCCCCTGGTTCAGGTGGGACCGGCTGACCCCTGTGATCACGGGTTCAAAAGCCACGAAAACTCTGGGTCGCTCCGAGCACTCAACAGCTCGGAAGAGGCCAAACTCAAGAAGTTGATGAGCAAAGTCATCGATTACATCGTCTCGCCTGAGTTTGACAAGGAAGACGCCGAATCCAACATCTTTCAGGACGTCGAGGAGATCACCCGGCCAGACATCAGTTGGTACCGCCCGCTGATGGACGATGGAACGACCGGAAAGCCCGGTAGTGTCAAAATGCCAGCCAAAAAGGCTTCTGCAGTGCTCACGCTGGCCCAGGAAAGAGTCCTTTTTCTCAAGTTCAATTATGCGAGATTCCGCCAGAGACTGATCCAGGACGAGCTCGATGGACGACTTCCCAGCCTCAAGCAGAAGCATGAACTCCTCAAGTGGAACGCAGTTTCGGAGAACTACAGACGGCAGATCGCAGAGACGAACCTGGCACTGGTGCTCGCCATGGCCAAAAGAGTCAGACTCAGCGACGTCGATTTCGCGGATCTCATCAGTGAAGGAAACATGGCCCTCATGAGATCGGTCGACAAATTTGACTGCGAACGAGGCTTCAAGTTCTCGACCTATTCCTGCCGGGCCATCCTGAAGGCATTCAGTCGGCAGGGCATGAAGGACACCCGCTACAGAAAGCGCTTCCCAGCCGAATACGACCCCTCAATGGAGCGGTCCGATCATCTCGAAACCCTGCGAAGAAACCACGAGCAGGAGTGCGCCCAGGAAGTCAAGCACATCGTGATCAACAACGAAGCGGATTTGACGAGCATAGAACTCTCCGTTCTTGAGCTTCGATTTGGCGTGACCAGTGAGAAATCGTCGGAATCTGAAGAGAACACGCCAAAACGAGCACTCACACTGGAGCAGGTCGGACAGATCATCGGTGTGACCAAGGAGCGAGTGAGGCAGATTCAGAACAAGTCTCTGAAGAAAATCAGACTGATGCTGGAAGACCCCACCAATTCGGAAAGAAAAGCCCAGAGACAGGCCACGGCCAACTGATCGCACGGACCGGAGCCCACCGTCACGACCCGCTACAATCCGAAGATCGGATCGTACGTACTCGTGAATTGGATTCTGGAGAAGTCATGGCCAACAAGGTCTTTGATTCAGCGGAACAGGCCCTGGAAGGTATCTGCAAGGACGGCATGTTGATCGCCGTCGGTGGCTTCGGTCTATGCGGCCTTCCTGAGAACCTTGTCATTGCGCTGCGTGATTCCGGAGTGGGAAACCTGACCGCCGTCAGTAACAACGCAGGAGTCGATGACTGGGGATTGGGTCTGCTGCTCGCCACAAGGCAGATCAAGAAAATGGTCAGCTCGTACGTCGGCGAAAACGCCGAATTCGAGCGCCAGTACATGGCTGGAGAGCTTGAAGTCGAATTCAATCCCCAGGGGACACTTGCCGAAAGGCTCAGAGCAGGCGGAGCAGGCATACCGGCGTTCTACACCAAGACCGGTGTCGGAACCCTCGTTGCAGAAGGAAAAGAGCACAAGGACTTCGATGGCGAAACCCATGTCATGGAGCGTGGCATCAGGTCCGATCTGTCGCTGGTGAAGGCATGGAAATCCGACAAGAGCGG
>JAQWRC010000230.1 GCA_029243925.1 Phycisphaerales bacterium | reverse complement strand
AATGACCGCGAGGAAGTCATCAGCGCGAACGCTCATGTGATCCTCGGGCACGTCCATTTCAAACTTGCGATTGATGCGGAAGCGACCGACCTTGCCAAGGCGGTAGCGGTTCTCGTCGAAGAACTTTTCCTTGAACAGCGACCGGGCCTTTTCGACCTGCGGCGGATTCCCTGGGCGGAGTCGCCCGTAGATCCGAAGCAGCGCGGCCTCATGCTCTGTGGCATCGGCCATGAAGTCGAGTCGTTCCATCGCCAGCGTATTGAGGATCAGCGGATCGCTGGGATCCTGCACGACGAAGATCTTCTTGATGGGGGAACTCTGGATGGCCTCGATGGCATCGCCGATGGGCTGACCCACGCGGCAGAGTTCTTCACCTTCCTCATTGAGAATCAGTTCTGCCGAGTAGTGCTCGGGGCGAAGGTCGGTGACCTTGATCTCCGTCACATCGTAGAACGTCTTGAGGATCTCCTCGGTCGAGCTGAACGCCTCTTCCAGTGCACGAAGGAAGATCGTCGCAGCGATCTTGGGTGACTGGTCGATTCGCATCGCCAGTACGTCCTTCTTGGTCACTTCAAGCTCAATCCACGAGCCACGCTCAGGAATGATGCGTGCGCCATGCAGAGGACGGTCGCCGAGGTTGTCGACTTCGTTGAAGTCCACGCCAGGCGATCGATGCAACTGGCTGACGATCACGCGTTCAGCACCGTTGACGATGAACTCGCCGCCGCCAAGCATGATTGGAATCTCTCCGAGGTAGATTTCCTCCTCGGGGATTTCAGACACACCTTCGCGAACCAGGCGAACACCAATGCGGAACGGCATGCCGTAGGTCAGGCGCAGTTCCTTGCATTCGATTGGCGTATAGCGCGGTTTGTCGAGCTTGTAGTAGAGATACTCGAGTCGCATCGAGCCGTCATACGACTCGATGGGAAAGACCTCTTTCATGAGGCTCTCAAGTCCGATGGTTTGATCACGCTGGTCGAACGCTTTGTCGGTTTGGATAAACCGCTGATAAGCCTGCAACTGAACTCGTGTAAGTTCAGGCACTGGAATCGCGTCGCCGCGCTTAGAAAAGTCGCGTACCGTCCGGGACGTCATGCACTCACCTCGTTAAGGGGCAATTGTTTTCGCCTGTCCGGGGAATTCCGGGGGGAGGATCTAAGGAAAAATATGGTTCTAACTGGGCCGAGCACCGGATAATACGGTCGTCAGGCCGGTTTCTCAACATGCACGCAAACCCTATTCCATTTTTTTCTGGCCTTCAAAGCGTTCTTGAGCCGAACACGGGTTCGATTGCGGCCAAAAAGCCCATTTAATACACTTTAAAGTGCCATTTTTGGCCTCAATGCTTCATGCCGCCAGCGGATTCTTTTCTGTGCGGCGTACTCTCCAAGGGAAATGGTGATCTGCTCCGTGTGGATAATGCAGACAGGCCCCATGGCATCTGCCACGGGGCCTGTCGCAAGTACTTGTCAGCAAGTGCCTTACTTGAGGTTGACGACTCCGCCAGCCTCTTCGATCTTGGCCTTGAGGTCGTCGGCTTCCTCCTTGGAGGCCTTTTCCTTGATGGCCTTGGGGGCTTCGTCGACGAGGCCTTTGGCTTCTTTGAGCCCAAGACCGGTCGCTTCGCGGACGACCTTGATGACCTGAATCTTCTTGTCACCAGCGGATTCGAGCACGACATCAAACTCAGTCTGCTCGGCTTCGCCTTCATCGCCACCACCTGCAGGACCAGCCATCATCACAGCGCCACCAGCGGCAGGCTCGATGTCATAGGTGTCCTTCATGTAGTCAGCGAGATCGACTGCCTCTTTGAGGGTCAGTCCAGCGATGTCATCGCCCATTTTGCTGATCTTGTCGTCGTATGTTTTGGTTGCTTCTTCAGACATGTCTCATTCACTTTCTTCAAATGCATTCGCTTGAGAGGAGTCACGACGTGTGACTTTTAACCCTGCGGGGCCAGTCCAGCGAGTTGGATCAGAGTTCAATGTGTCAGGCCGACTGTTCGATGGCCTGTCCTTTTTCCAGACGTTCCTGGACTTCCTTGACAACGCCCATCACGCGACCGCCAGGGCCAAGTGCGGCTCCGACGAGTGCTGCACCGGGTGCAAGCACGATCTGGACGACTTTCGCTTGGGCTTCTTCCCGGGTTGGGAATGTGCTCAGTCGTTTGACGCCTGCTTCCCCTTCGAAGTACTCGCCATCAAGGATGGCGCCCTTCAAATCGAGGTTTTCGACCTTTTTGGCCCAATCAACGAGTTCACGGGCCACGTCGACCACGGAATCTCCGCCGTAGCACAGGGCGGTTGGCCCATTCAGTGCAGGAAGGATGCCCTCAAGATCGGTGCCTTGGAAGGCGTCTTTGGCCAGGCTGTTGCGGATCACCGTGATGCGGATGTTCTTGGAATGCAGTTCCAGTCGCAACTCATTGTTGTCGTTGGCTTCGATGCCGCGGATGTCCACGATGAGTGCCTCAGAGACACCATTGAAACGATCCTTGTACTCACGAGCCATCATTTGTTTGACGAGTTTGCTCATGACGCTGCTACCTCCACGGACGGGGTCATCGTGCCGGTGATCACG
>JAQWRC010000198.1 GCA_029243925.1 Phycisphaerales bacterium | reverse complement strand
GTCCGTCCCAGTTGATCGGGCATGACCGCATGGTACTCCCCTGCCGGTACCATGCATGCCCATGGCCTCCGTCCAGTTGAACTCGATTGGCAAGACGTACCCCGGTGGAACCCGGGCCGTCGATTCCTGCACGCTGGATATCCATGATGGCGAGTTCCTCGTGCTGGTCGGGCCGTCAGGATGTGGCAAGTCCACACTTCTGCGAATGATCGCCGGGCTTGAAACGGTCACCGATGGAACCATCGGCATTGATGGCACCGTGGTCAATACTACCGCACCCAAACACCGTGACATCGCCATGGTCTTCCAGAACTATGCGCTCTATCCGCACATGACGGTGCGGAAGAACATGGCGTTCGCCCTGAAACTGCGCAAGATCCCCCGAAGCGAACGCGATGCACGTGTGGAACGTGTCGCCGAACAACTCGGGATCGCTGAACTGCTCGACCGCAAGCCAGCGGCCATGAGCGGTGGACAGCAGCAACGTGTCGCGCTTGGTCGAGCCATCGTCCGTGAACCGAAGGTCTTTCTCTTCGATGAACCGTTGAGCAATCTCGATGCGAAGTTGCGAACCCAGATGCGGGCAGAACTCAAATCACTCCATCAGCGTGTGGGGACGACATCGATCTACGTCACGCACGACCAGGAAGAGGCCATGACCCTCGGCGATCGTGTCGTGGTCATGCACGAAGGACGCATCCAGCAGGTCGGACCACCGATGGAGGTCTACCAGCGCCCCGCCAATCGGTTCGTCGCCACATTCATCGGTGCCCCGATGATGAACACCGTTGACGGGAAACTTGAATCACATGACGGACGAACGACCTTTGCATGCGGTGATCTTCGGATTCCGATCGACCACGCCGATGGCGACGGCGCCGTGACTCTGGGCATTCGCCCCGAGCACCTCGTGCTCGCCGACGATGGACCCATCGAACTGACGGTCGACGTTAGCGAACCCCTCGGCGATGCCACCGATGTCACAGGCCGTTGTGGCGACATCCCACTGATTGCTCGCCTTCGACGTATTGCTCCACCCCAGCCCGGCACGACGCTTCGCCTGACGGTTGAACCAGGCGCGGCACACTGCTTTGAACACACCTCCGGCTCGCGACGGGATTGAAACCATGGCCAAGCCAAAGAAACGCAAGAAGAAGCCCGGATACAAGCCACCTGCCTCAACGGCTGATCCCGCGGCACTCATTCAGGCCGCCGTTGATCTGCGATCGGCGCTCGAGGCAACGTCGGACGGAGCCGCATGGGGGGCGATGCAGAAGGCGCTGCTTGCCGCCAAGGCTGATTCCGCACAGGTCGCGCGGGCCATCATGGGACGCGACCTCACCACCCTCGATGCGATCCTCGCCGTGCTCCAAGGCGAAGAGCCAGCGGCTGCGGCCGAACCGGAGGTTCCGGATGAACCTCTGCCTGAGTTCCCCGGCGAGCAGTTGCGTGATGCGATGAAGGCATTTCGTCGCCGGGTGAAACTCACCAAACTTGATCACGAATCGAAGCTTGGTCGCAGCCCGTTGACCAGCGGCAAGGACGCGGACTTCGACTCCATCATGCCGCCACGGGAATTCCCCGAAGACATCTGGAAGGTGCTCGTCCAGCGCGGTGAACTTGAACAACTGGGATATGGCTTCTACCGCATTCCCAAAATCAAACAGGAGTTCTGACCTGATGATGTCAACTTCACAGCGAATCGCCATTCTCATTGCTGCTGGCATGGCTCAATTTCTGGTCACCGTTGATTACTGGTCGGTTGCCATCGCCATGCCGCCCATGGCCCACGATCTGCATGTGCGAACCATCGATCTGCAGTGGGTCATCACCGGCTACGTCTTGTCCTTCTCGGTCATGCTTGGCATTGCCGGCCCTCTCGGTGATCGCTACGGCCGCAAGAAGATGTTGCTCATCGGCATCGCCCTGTTCGGTGTGATCTCCGCCTGGGTCGGCCTGGCCAACACGGCCAATACCCTCATCGCGGCTCGAGTCACGCTTGGTTTCGGCGGTGGTCTGCTTCTTCCCCTGGCTGCAGCCGTACTCGCTGAGTGCACGCCCACCAATCAGATGACCAGATACATGGCCTTGCTGACGGCGATCACCTGCTGCGGTGCCGCCGCCGGTCCGGTCCTTGGTGGCGTGCTCTGTGACACACTGGGTTGGCGATGGATCTTCTTCGTGAACGTTCCACTCTCGGGCATCGCCTTCCTGATGGTCCTGTTGCTTGCTCGTGAATCTCGGAATCCCGATGTGCAAGGCAGACTCGATGCCTTGGGCATTCTGCTCATCACCGCCTCGCTCACACTGCTGTCTCTGGGCATTGATCGCATTCCGCACTGGACCACGATGCAATGGACCGGCACATGCCTGCTGGGCATCGCCTTCCTTGTTGGATTCATCTGGCGCGAGCTGAAAGTCGACAATCCCATCATCGACCTCCGCCTTCTGGCAAACCGAACGTTCGCCGGCTACACCAGCGCCGGGCTCTTCTCCAACTCATGCTGGTGCCTGCTGGTCTTCACCGCCACGCTGCTGTTGCAGAAGGTCTACGATCAAGACGCTTTGCACGCGGGAATCTTCTTCCTGTACCTCAGCGGAAGCGTCGTCATCTCCAGCACCATCGCGGCCAAGCTTTCCGAGTACGTCGGGATCAGATCGCTTGTGCTCGCAGCGTTGATCCTGCAGTGCGCCGCATGCATGACATTATGGTTCGACGACGGAGTTTCGACTCTGGCCATCTGCTTGGTCGGCGGCGGCATCGGATGCGCCTGGGGCTGGTCGATGCCACAGGCGGGCGCCATCATCACATTGCAGCGTGATCGCGTCGGACTGGCCAGTGGGTCAATCCTGACCGTCATGATCATGGCCGGCAACCTCGTGGTCGTCATCGTCGCCACCATGATCGATGCCATGTCCGGCCCCGACGGAAAGGACTACGCAACCGGCATCCACGCCAGCTATCTGCTTGGCGCCGGACTGGCTGCTGCAGGCATTGTCACCACGGTATTCGTGTTGCCTCGAAAGCAGATCAGTCCGATTCCTGCGGAATAGTCACCACGACCTCGGCCGGAAAGATTCCGCGGGGATCTCCACGTTCCGCCAGCGTCGTGCGCAATGTGGACAGTGTTCGTGGCACGTGCCCACGAAAGAGTTCCCGTCCACCGTGCTCGACGATGACGTCCTGATCTAGATCAAGCATCAGATCATCGAGTCGAATGCGAATCGACTCCGCCCCACCATCTTCGATGATGCGGATCGTCTGCCCATCACGCTCGACGACCATGTGACGCCGCCCAACCGGTTCGTCGACGGCAAGCCAGTAGAACCTGGGGTGCGTCACATCATCTTGCTTCCACACGATCCGCTCG
>JAQWRC010000187.1 GCA_029243925.1 Phycisphaerales bacterium | reverse complement strand
ACTGTGATACGGCTATCCCTATCCAGCCTGGCACCAGCTTCTTCAACACGAGCACCTACGACGAAGGCACGCTGCCCGTCGAAGGCAACTGCGTCTACATGGGCGAGATGAGCCGTGATATCTGGATGTCCTACACGCCCGAGTTCGATGGACTGATCACACTCTCGACGTGTGCCCCCGATTCATTCGACACCAGCATCATGGTGTACCGAAACCTGCAGTGCTCCTGCGACAAGTTGACCTATGTCGCCTGCAATGGCGATGCGGAGAACGACCCAGCCTGTCAGGCGTATCATTCCGAAGTCGACTTCATCGCCTCCGGTGGCAGCGAATACTTCTTTCGAATCGGCGGCTACTCACCCGACGAAGGCGGACCTGGACTGCTGGCGCTCTCGATCGAACCGCAGGACAACCCATGCGCCTGCCCCGCCGACACCAACGCCGATGGCCAGGTCAATACGGATGACCTGCTGACCGTCATCGCAGACTGGGGACAATCCGGCGGGTCGGGAGACTTGGACTTCGACTGCAACGTGGGTGTATCTGATCTGCTGATCGTCATCAGTGATTGGGGCCCCTGCACCACCTCCTACATTCTCAACAACACCTTTGAATTGCCTGAGCCACCAATCGTCGTCACCGACGGCATCTTCGCCATCTGGTGGGATGCGCAGTTCGACCACACCGACGACGCCCCGATCATGTTCAAGCAGTTCAACGCCGTCCGGGACGACTGCCTGAACAACCTCGACATGCGTGACCCGCCCAATCCCGAGTCCTGCTTCTACTACAACATCTACGTGCACCACGGTGAGAACGACGGCTTCCCCAACGGCTGGGTCAACGGTCAGGGCACCGACAGCAACGGCATGCCATTCCTCACGCTACCAGCCGGCCTGAACACCGATCCTGCGAATACATTCCACGAAGGATTTCATATCTTCCAATACCAGGCCAGTTCACCCGGATTCGCCTATGCGGGTGACAGCCAGTGGTACGTCGAAAGCAGTGCCCAGTGGTACGCCGCATCGAACATGCCAGGTGATGTGAATGCATTTATCGAAGCAGCCGCCATCACCGCCAACCCGCAGCTTGCGCTCTGGCATAGCTTCGGCAACGAAGCACCGGGAGACCCCACCGACTGGTACTACCAGGTACGCCAGTACGGCATGCACACCTTGCTCTACTACCTCGAGCAGGAAGCCGGTGTCGATCCTGCAACCATCACCAACGGGTTCTACGCCGGCACTGAGCTGAGCCCACAGGAATATCTTTCGCAGCAGATCGGCGGCGATGCCTTCCGAACCATGTTCGCAAACTGGGCTGCACGCAATACAGGCGGCCTTGACTACCTGACGCCGGAGCAAGTGGAGAGAGCAATCGCGGAAGCCGAGTGGGTCGGCGACCCGGACAACGCGCACCCCTACATCGCCGAAATCGCCGATGTGGAAATCATCGATCAGTGGACGTTCGAGCCGTGCATCGATTCGCCGCCCGTCGATCCCGACTGCCATGCACCGCGCGGCTGGGCGTACAACGTGATCCGGATCACCAACAGCCATCCTGCTCAATACACGATGTCGATCGAAGGAGATGCCAACGGAACCGAAGGCGCCGCATCACACTTCATGGGACGCATCGTCGTCATGGGGGAAGATGGACCGACATATTCAGAACTCGATATGACGGATCCGCTCAACAGCACCGGAACCGTGAACGTATCGGCTACGGACGCCGAGGTCTTCCTGGTGATCGTCTCGGTTCCCGATCAGTTCTCCAGCTACCAGCGCTACGGCTATCGAGCCAGGATCGAGCGTGGCGCACCTGCTCCCTGAGATCCCTGCTGTACACTGATGCACGCCATGCACTCCATCGATCTCAATACCGCACTCACACGATTTGCCGACCACTGGTCGCCTCGCATCGTTGCCGAGCTGAACGGCCAGCACGTGAAGCTCGCAAAATTCTCCGGCGCATTCGATTGGCATTCCCATGCCGACGCCGATGAGATGTTCCTCGTCCTGGATGGCGCGTTCACGATGGAGTTCCGCGACCACTCGGTCGAGCTGTCTGAAGGTCAGATGCTCGTTGTCCCTCGTGGAGTCGAGCACCGGCCAGTTGCAGATGCTGAATGCTCGGTGATGTTGGTGGAGCCGGCTGGACTCCTCAACACTGGCGACAGCACGGAAACCGAGCGATCAACGTGCGGCCAATGGCTGACCGAACCGCTTGAACGATCGGAATGACCTGTTCGTTCAGTACGCCATCATGCACGCTTCATGCTGAAGGTCGTTATTCGCAGGGGCCCCAAGCGCTGATAACTGCAAGCAGATCATCAACGTTGTACGGGTTGTTCCAACCGGTGATCACCGTCAGCAGATCATCGACGTTCACGTTGTAGCTGCAATCCAGATCTCCGACGCAATCGCAAGGCGGCACATCACCGTGTCCATGCATGGCAACCTGCCGAATCATGGCCGGTGGACTCGCGAGGTCATCCTGCGCCCACACGATGAAATTGACGTTGTCGACATCGAGCGACTCCCCCGTCAAGGTGAAGACATGCGAGTAACTCCACGTTTCACCCGGCTGCAGCACGATATGCTGCGTCGGCGCCGATTGCCGCTGCGTGTTGAACTGCTGTTCATCGGCTTCCGGCCATGATGTATCGCTGTAGACCTGTGTAACATAGACGCGCATGGATCGAGCAGCCCCGTCTGCCTCAACGCCGACGGTGACATCCAGTTCATAATCGCTTGCAGAAAGCGCCTGCCCTTGGACATCAATGGTGACGTCTGTCGTCGTTGATGCTTGATCGACCAACGCTCCGATGCTGGCTGCATTGGCATTTCCATTGCCGGTTGACCCAACCTGGTTCCAATATCCATCGACCCAGATCAGTGGCTGCCCCGGCTGACCGTAGAAGTCCAGCAACTCCGAGCTCAGGGGCGTCTGGTAGCTGTCATAGACGTGAAGCATCATTCCAACCACCGTGTCCGGATTGTCCTGCAGCAACTGGGTGACACCATCGCCGGTGTTTTCACAGTTCGGGCACCATGTCGCGGTGAACTCTTGAATCAATATCTGCTTCGGGACACTGAGTGCCGTCGTGGCCAATGCGCCAGAAGCAACTGCAGCGATGAGTGTGGCATAGTTCATGGTGCTCGCCTTCATAAAGGTGTCATGGTCTCCGATGCGGAGACGGTATGAGGTCGTGTTGCCCTTGAGCAGTGCAAATAAGGCACAAAGCCGCCATCACTCCTGGATGGCCAAGGCAACTGAGTACATCGAGAGTATAGGGCTCGAATGCATCGTGCCAATACGCAATGTGCAAACCCGCACAAGTCATTGGAGGACTCAAATCTGATATCGTTACTTTACACCCCTTTAACGCACCCTCAGGAGAAGTACATGTCCACGGAAGAAAAAATCACTGCTCTGGAATCTCGCGTCCGCCGACAACAATTTGCCCTGGCTGGGCTCGGAGCAGGCTTGGCTTTGTCACTGTTTCTCGGCATGACCCAACAAGCACCCAAGAACATGACGCTTGAGAATCTGACCATCAACCATGATGGCAAACCGCGAATCGTCATGGGCACCAATGAAGAGAATGGCGACGTGGGCTTCGCCCTGCTGGACGCCAACGGCGTCGCACGAATCGCCATGGGCTTCGAGGCCAACAAGAATGATCCCGGTATAGCGATCATGGACTCCAAGGAACAGGCTCGGATCGCCATGGGCCAAAGCCAGGCTGGCGCAGGCATCATGCTGATCGGTGCCGGATTGACGGAAATTCCTATTCCCGCTCAGCCTGACAAGAACTAGATCAGCGCACTCTTTGAATCAGGGACAGGTGTTGCCCCACTCCGAGATGACCAGCAGCAGGTCGTCGACCGTCGTGGTGCCATTCCCATCGACGTCCCCATTGGGGCCGCCCCAACCGGCGATCACCCCGAGCAGGTCATCGACGCCGACGGCGTCATCACCATTGAGGTCTCCGGAGCATTCGGTCTCGATGCAGTCGGTCACACCGTCCAGTTCGTGCCGGGAGACGAACTCCCAGATCACGGACACTGCGAAGGAAGGGACGTCGTGCCCGCCGCCCTGCCGCTTGAAATGCTGGACGGCATGACAGCTTTCAGCTTGCTCGGCCCAGGTGTATCGGGTCACACCGCCACCGAGGTTGACGACCTCGGGCGTGGGTTCGGAATCGTTCTTGTCAACCCAGTAGGTGTGCTGTTCCGCCGCGGACGGCACCCACCCGCCGTCGTAGGGCGCATAGAAGTCGTTGGTACCGAGGATGTGGCAAATCGCGGTTGACGCCGCCGAATCGCACAGGTCGAGGGTCCACTGATACATGCTTGCCGCCACCGGCGCGACTGCGGCGATCTCATCGCTCTTGTTGCAGGCGAGATCCCAGACGTAGCTTCCACCCATCGAGTAGCCGCCGGCGTAGATTCGACTGCGGTTTGCATTGAAACTGTCGACGAGATCGTCGATGACCGCGCTGGTGTACGCAAGGTCGATCTCCCAGTTGCCGTTTTCATATCCACCGGGCTCCTCGTATCCCCAGCACGTGCATCCTTCAAGGACATCGGGGTAGGCCTGTGCATACACCGCGATAAATCGCTCCGAATCGGCGAGGGAGCGGAAGTCCGCCTCGTAGATACCGCCATTTGCTGTTCCACCACCACCATGATGCCACATCATGACGGGCATGTTCTCGTCCTCGGAGAAGTCGACGGGAAGGTAGATCAGATACTGGCGGCTCAGACCGTCGACATTGATGTATTGGGTGGACTGCAAACCACCGGCTATGGCAGAGCTCACCCAAACCAGTCCAAGCACTGCCGTTGCTGCGAAATACTTCCAGGTCGCCATTGCGGTCTCTCCTTGCAGTCGTTCATTAAAGCACCCACGGGTGGCCGATGCAACCAGACAGTTTCTTCTTTGCATTGCCAAAATATCCAGCAAGCCGGATCCAGTACCACCCCGGAACGATTGAGTCAGAAGCAGTTGGTGCCCCACTCTGAAATGACCAGCAGCAGGTCGTCGATGCCGTACGGGTCGCCCCAGCTTTCAATCACCACCAGCAGATCCGTCACGTTGATCACGCCATCCGGTTCGAAGTCGGCCAGGCACTCGATGCACACAGCACTGCTGCACGACTCGTCCTCCAGGAAATCGCCGTCGGAGAAGAGGCAATCGAGGAAGTCGACTTCAAAGCAATCGCCATCCTCAAGGCAGCAGGCGCCGATGGGATACGGTGCGCAACCAGCTCCATCGGCATCGCAGGTGGACCCCACCCCATAGAACGCACCTCCCGACGACCAGCACTCGGCCTCCACCACGTCATCGACGCATTCCGTGTCGCCATAGCAGCATGCGCCAGGACTGGGCACACACATCTCGACGTCCTCGAGCAGACTGCAGTCATCGGCCCAGAAGACGCCACCCATCATTTCACATTGGTCATGTTCAACAAAATCCTCACAGGAATCCCCGAAGCAGCATGCACCGATGAGCATGACACACCAAGGAGCATCCTGAGAGCAGGTCGTCCCTTCACCGAAGAACTTCCCACCCATCCAGCCGCACTCATCCTCGGGGATGAAATCCCAGCACTCGTTGTCATCGATGCAGCAGGCACCGATGGCGCTCTGGCAGTAGCTGCCCTCAAGTTCACAGGTCGAAAGCGCACCGAGAAATTCGCCGCCCATCGACTCACATTCGGCGGCTGAGGTTGCATCCCAGCATTCATATTCAAACGTGAAGGTGCAACATGCACCAGCGCTGCAATCGACGGTCGAACATTCCGTCCCATCGCCCATCCATGTTCCATTGAACATATCACAGAGCATCGGATCGGGAAATTCTATGCACTCCCCTGCGTCGCTGTCACAGCACGCACCTACGGCTTGTGCTGCTGCAGAAATCAACGCAGCGCATATACCGGCAAGGCACAGAATCATGGTGGAAGGACGCATGGACTACTTACTCACCATCCTCACAATCGATGGCAAGCGTGCCCGTTCCGCTGTTGCCGGATTCCCAGCCGCCCAACCGGATCAAATACTGCTCACCAGATGTGACATCGACATTCAGCTGCGATGTATAGCCCCCGCAGTTGTCATCGTCATCCCCGTTGCACGCGATTTGAATCAGATTTGAACAGGTGCCTTGATAGACAACAAGATCCGTATCAAACGTAGCCGTATTGCAGGTGCTGACAGACAGTGTGCCGGTGCATGTCGCCGCATAGGAAAACCAGATATCTGCATGCATCTCGCCCAGGTACGTCCCAGAACATTGGGAATCGTTGTAGGCATCGCTGCTTGTCGTGGCTTCGAGCGTCGTGAACGGAATAGATCCATTTGTGACGACCATTGCATCGATGCACTCGTCGTTGAATTCGGCGCTGCAATCAACGGAGCTGCAGTTCGTATCTGCACCGCGGAAGGATCCGCCTCCATCCGTGCAGAGGTTCGACAGCAGTACATCACAGGTGCCATCCTCCCAGCAGCAGGCGCCAAGCTGAGGACAGTTGGAAACCGTGCAGGATGTGCTGGCACCACTCCAGTACCCCCCTGCTTCTTCGCACGCGTTGGAATCAATGTAGTTACACGACCCATCACTCAGGCAGCAAGCGCCGGAGAATGAACATGTTGAACCCCATGCGCCGATGACCGTCAGCAGGTCGGTCACGTTGTACGGATTCTCCCAGCCCGAGATGACCAGCAGCAGATCGGTCACGTTGACGACTGCATCTCCATTGAAATCGCCTGGTGTGCACGGCTCATCTGAAAGACCGTCGAAGAAGTTCCAGACCTCGACCGCAGCATTGATATCCATGTTTCCCCATTGGCCCGGCCAGTCATGCCCGCCACCGATGACCAGGTAGTACCAGAGCTCGAGACCATGCTGCGACGAACTGTAGACATCCAGACGCACCGTGCTGCCGTCATTTGGATCCGTATCTGGAAGATACGTCCGCTCGAATCCGGTTGTACCGAGTATGTTTGCCCACAACGCCATGGTGTCCGGGATGGAATGATATGCACCCCAGCCACCGCTGTTGTTCATGTCGCCATCGAAGAGCGTGACATTGTCATCCGTCCCATTCAGTGACAGGATGGGGCGAAGTACGTCTGGTTCACAATTCGTAAAGAGCGGATCCAGCATCATGCCGACGATCGGCGCAAAGGCGGCGAAGCTTTCTGACTCCCGACACGCGAGTTGAAAGCACATTTCGGCGCCATTGGAAAATCCGGTTACAAAGACTCGATTCGGATCAAGCCCGTACAGATTCTGCAGGTGCAGTGCCAGAGCAGACAAGAAGCCGTCGTCATCGATGTCGAGATTCTGATGGAAGTCATAGTCGACATCCCAGAAGCGGTTGCCCCATTGGTCCTGTGTTCCGTTCGGGCAGGCTACGATGAATCCCCGCTCATCGGCCAGCTCGGTCCAACCGTAGTTGTTGATCATGTCGTTGTTGTTGCCACTGTAGCCATGAAGTGCCAAGACCAAGGCTGGCGATTCAGACAGCTGGTCTGGGATATGGATCCGGTACTGACGATCGAGCCCATCATGCGGGAAATTGATGTTCTGGGCGTTGGCGGATGCTACGGCGAGCAGGCACACGACGATTGTGGCGAGGAGTCTCATTAATGCAGAATATGCATTTCTGCCCTAAATGCCACAATAATCCATCTAAGGAGCTTCATTCAATGGAGGGATAGGCCATGCATACCCTGTTACCAGACTCTATATATAAAGAACTCCACCGCCTCTCCTGCCGCCCAAGGGATGTTGAGCGAGAGCAGCAGAGGTCCGGCGAATGCCGCGGACTGGATGAGACAGTAGATGGCCCGCCTAAGTTATTCGCAGGGGCCCCAAGTACCAATGACAATCAGGAGATCATCAACGGTGTATGGGTTCTGCCAGCCCATACAACGTTGAAGATCTGCTGAGTGTTATTTCCAACTGGAACAGCTGCTCCTGATCGCAGCATGCCCGCGTTCACCGAGCGAGGTTCGCAACCCAGTCCGTGATCATCTGGACACGACTGGCGGCCTGCTCCTCGTCGCCGATTCGGATCGTGTAGATGCCCCCATCAAGATCGACGGCGAAGTTGATCTCGTCCTTGTCCAGTACCCGACCTGTTTCCACTATGGGCCCGAGCGTAATCCTCGTTCCGACGCGAGAAACGGTGCGCATGTATTCCGTGTGATCACTGATCCACCGCAAGCCGAGCAGCCCCCCGCCTTCCTGCGTCCACCCCAATGCCTCCACCGAGCCATTGGATACGAGGTTCACTTTGCCCAGCCCATCCTCTGAGTAACTCGAGACATATGCTTCGAATTGACCCGTCTCGGAGCTGATGTAGGCAAGCATGCTGCCATCAGGGTTCCATGCGGCACCCCCGTATACCGCGCCTTCTGAAATCAACACTCGTGACTCGGCATCCTTGTCCAAGGAAACGACCTCGAGAACCGCGATTTGATCACCCATATTGGATCGTGCGAACAGCAGCTCAGGTACCGCTGAATTCAATGCCAATGGCCAAAGCTGCTCACTTGTCGAAAGCATGATCTCTTCAAGTGAATTCGATTTCGTTGGATCGAAGGTCACCAATGCAGTCTGCCTCACCGGACTGGATGTGTGCGTCATTGCCGCGGCGTACTTTCCATTTAAAGAGAGTACTGGCGCAAAAACGTCTCGATCACTCACGGAG